>JACDDX010000083.1 GCA_013816685.1 Gemmatimonadales bacterium | reverse complement strand
CCCGACGGCGAGGCGCCGGCAGGCCCCGTCCCGCGCGCAGGTCCGCCGTGCGGCACGCTGACCGGTGTGACCGGCGGCGGGCTGAGTGGGGTCGCGGGCGGCGCGGTCTGGTGCCGCTCGATCGCCTTGTCGATGTCGCCCAGCTCCTTGTCCCAATCACGCGTCGGGCCGGTCATGGTGTCTCCCGGGTGAGCCCGTACCGCTCGATCTTCTTGTAGAGATTTGACCGCGGCATCTTGAGCGCGCGCGCGGTCTCGGAGACGTTCCAGTCGTGCTCGCGGAGCTGCTGCGCCAGAAAGTTCTTTTCGGCCTGGTGCTTGAACGTCTCGAACGTATGCGGCCGAGCGTCGGCGTCGGGGACATCCGGCTCGGAGGAGAGCTCGGAGCGGACGAACACCGCCGCGGTCAGTGCGCCGTCGCCCCCGGGCAGCAGCCAGTCGATATCCGCGCCGCTGACGATCTTCCCCGGCGCGAGAATGAGGGCGCGTTCGACCGCATTGCGAAGCTCGCGGATGTTGCCGGGCCAGGCTCGGGTCTGCAGGCGTTGGATCGCCTCGTCGGAGAAGCCTCGTCCGACGACGCCCGCGCCCGCGGCGATCTGTTCGGCGAAGTGCGCCACCAGCGCCGGCACATCCTCGAGCCGGTCGCGCAGCGCCGGGACCTCGATGGGCACGACATTCAGACGGTAGAGCAGATCCTCGCGAAATCGCGCTTCGGCGATCTCGTCCTCCAGCGTCTTGTTGGTCGCCGCCAGCACCCGGACGTCCACCTGAATCGACTTGGCTCCGCCGATCCGGGTGACCACGCCTTCCTGGAGCACGCGCAGCAGTTTGGCCTGCGCGGACAGCGACATGTCGCCCACTTCGTCGAGGAAGAGCGTGCCGCCATCGGCCTGCTCGAATTTGCCGGCGCGGTCGGCAAAGGCGCCGGTGAACGAGCCCTTCATGTGGCCGAAGAGCTCGCTCTCGATCAGCTCAGACGGAATGGCGGCACAGTTGACCTCCACGAACGCGCGATCCCGCCTCGGCGACGTCTCGTGCAGCCCGCGCGCGACGAGCTCCTTTCCGGTGCCGTTCTCGCCGGTGACGAGGACGCGCGCACCGGTCGGGCCCACCTTTGCGATCAACTCGCGCACCGCGCGGAGCGCCTGGCTGCCTCCGACCATGCGGTAGCGACTCTGCGCCGCCTGCCGAAGCCGCGTGTTCTCGTCCACGAGCTCGGCATGCGCCAGCGCGTTCCGCACGGTGACCAGCAGCCGATCGGTGTCGAGCGGCTTCTCCAGAAAGTCGAAGGCGCCCCGCTGCGTGGCTTCGACCGCGGTCGCGATGGTGCCGTGCCCCGAGATCATGACCACCTGTGCCTTGGCGTCGAGGTCCCGAAGCCGGGTGAGCGTCTCCAGGCCGTCGAGCCCCGCCATCTTGACGTCCATGAAGACGAGATGCGGTCGGAACTCTGAGTAGAGGGTGATCGCCTCGCCACCGGACCCGGCCGTGCGCACCTCCAGCTCCTCGTATTCCAGCACCTGCTTCAGCGCCTGCCGGATCCCCGATTCGTCGTCCACCACGAGCACGCGATGCTTCATCGGGGTGGGGAGCCATAGAGCGTGGCGCCCGACCGGTGCACGTGAAGGTCACGGACGCCCGGCGGGATGCGGAACCGGATCGACTGCCGCACCGAGTCGCCGGTCGCGCGACCTACGAGCCGGCCCATCAGCTCGCGCGGCAGCGGAAAATCGCGCACCCGAAACCTGCGGACGGTCCACTCGCCGCGTTCCGGCCGGGTCACCGCCACCGGGCCGGCCACCTGCACCGGCTCCCACGGCCGCACCGCGCCGCCGAGCGGTCCGAGCATGTCGCGCGGAAGTGCGGCGGTGGAAAACAGGGCGTTCACGACGATCTCGCCTTCGCCGAGCTCCACTCGGATCGAATCGAGCCGTTTGCGGAGCCGGGCATCGAGGCCGTTCCCGAGCAGCGATGCGACTTCGGCCGCCGACAGGACCACGCTGTCGGCACGCCAGCCGTTGAGTGAATCGATCTTGGCCTCGGCGCTGCGGCGCGCCCGCTGCCCGGGGCGACCAATCGAACCGGACTGCGACGCTGGCTTTGCGGTGCCGGTACCCGCCTCGATTCCTGCCCGGTCCATGAGCCGGTGCGCTTCGGTCATCACGCGGTCGCGGTTCCACCAGCCCCACGCGAGCGCCGTGAGGATCACCAGGCAGCCGACGGCGCGGAAGGGCGCGGTGAGACAGCCGATCATCCGACCGTCAGCGCCAGGAGTCCGCCGCGACGGTAGCCACGCGGATCGAGCTCGACGAATTCAAATCCCAGCTCCTGGAAGAACGGGACCAGGCGTCCCCAGATGCTGCGCACTTGCTCGAGTTCCGCCGACGACACCTCGATACGCGCCGTCGAGCCGTGATGGCGTACGCGCAGGTCTCCGGTGATACCGGTCGCGCGGATCCAGGCTTCACCCAGCTCAACCTGCCGCAGCCGTTCGGGCGTGATGCCGAGGCCATACAGGACCCGGCTCGAAAGACAGGGCGACGCGGGGGTGTCGGCGCTGGGCAGCCCCAGCGCGCGGGCCGCGGTGCGAACGTCCTCCTTGCGCCAGCCCAGTTCGGCCAGCGGCGAGCGCACCCCTCGCTCCTCGGCGGCCCGGAGTCCGGGGCGATGCTCACCGAGATCGGTAGCGTTGGTGCCGTCGATGAGTGCGTCGTATCCGCCCTCGTCCGCAACGGCTCGCAGCCGGGTCCACAGCTCCGACTTGCAGTAGAAACAGCGCTCGGTGGTGTTGGCGAGATAACGCGGGTCGGCGAGCTCGCGAGTCGGGATCTCGAGGAGTGGGATGTCGAACCGCCGGGCCAGATCGAGGGCCTGCACATGCTGCGCTTCCGGATAGGAGGCGCTGCGGCCGATGACCGCGAGAAAAGCATCTGGGCCGACCGCCTGTCTCGCAGCGACGGCGAGCACCGCCGAATCGACGCCGCCGGAATACCCGAGTACGAGCCGTCCCATGGCAGCGAGACGTTCACGCAGGAGGTCCAGGTCAGCCATGAGCAGTAACGTAACGCTATCGAACACCAACGGAAGCTGATTTCTTTCCGCGATGCTGGACAATACGCACCTGCAGATCAACGCGTCGCTGCGGGTTCCGAGGACCGAACTGGAGTATCGCGTGTCCCGGTCCGGCGGACCTGGCGGACAACATGTGAACACGGCTTCGACCCGAGTGGAACTCTGGTGGGACATCGGTCGCTCGCCGTCGCTCAGCGACGCCCAACGCGCCACTCTCGTTCGCACCCTCGCCCTGCGCCTGGACGCCCGGGGGCGTCTGCGACTGGTGGCGGCTGGGAGCCGAAGCCAGTACCGGAACCGTCTCGAGGTGACCGAGCGGTTCCAGCGCCTCGTCGACGAGGCCCTCGCGGTACGCAAGATCCGACGGGCCACGCGGCCCACGGCGGCCTCCAAGCGTGCCCGGCTCGACGACAAGCGGCGCCGCTCAAATACCAAACAGCAACGGAAGCGCCGTCCGACCTCCGACGAATGAGGCACCGGCCTAGGCAAACTCCTGCTTCCGATCCAGACTTCGATACTGGATCGCCTCGGCTACATGTGTGGTGCCGAGCTCGGCTGCGGTCGCGAGGTCCGCGATGGTGCGCGCGATCTTGAGCACCCGATGAAATGCGCGAGCGGACAGCCCCAGTCGGGAGACGGCAGCACGGAGCAATGCCTCAACCGCGGGGTCGAGGCGACAGTAGCGGCGCAGGTCCTTCACCGTCATGTGCGCATTCGCGTGGACGCCCGGATGTTCCCGGAACCGCTCACGCTGGATCTGCCGAGCCAGCTCCACGCGCGCTCGCACCGTGGCACTCGACTCCTCGGCGCCCGCGCCGACCAGGTCGCCGTACGCCACCGCCGGAACCTCGAGGTGTAGATCGATTCGGTCCAGCAGCGGACCGGACACTCGGCCCCGGTAACGCTCGACGGCCACGGGTTCACAGCGGCAGGCTCGGTTCCGGTCGCCGGCGTACCCGCACGGGCATGGGTTCATCGCAGCGGCAAGCATGAAGCGCGCGGGAAACGTCAGACTCACCGCTGCGCGACTCAGGGTGACGACACCATCCTCCATGGGCTGCCGAAGCACCTCGAGGACATTGCGTCTGAACTCCGGCAGCTCGTCGAGGAACAGGACCCCACCGTGCGCCAGACTGACTTCGCCCGGACGCGGATAGGGTCCGCCGCCAATCAGCCCGGCGTCACTGATGGTATGGTGCGGCGCCCGGAACGGACGCACCGCGCAGAGGGGTTGACCGGGCGCGAGGACGCCGGCGACACTGTGGACCTTGGTGGTTTCCAGAGCTTCGTCGAGGCTGAGCGAGGGTAGAATGGTGGGCAGCCGACGGGCGAGCATCGTCTTGCCACTGCCGGGCGGGCCGACGAGCAGGATGTTGTGCCCGCCGGCTGCCGCTACCTCCAGCGCGCGCTTGGCCGCGCCCTGGCCACGGACATCGGCGAGATCAACAGCATCCTGACCGCGCTCGGTCATGAGGGTGCGGAGATCCACGCGAGCTGCCGCAATGCGACGGGCTCCCGAGAGGTGATCGCAGACGTGCAGGAGCGTGTCGGCGCCGAAGGTCTCGAGCCCGTCGACCACCGCCGCTTCGCCGAGGTTGGCGGTGGGAACCACGATGCCGCGGCAGCCCGCTGCCCGCGCCGCGAGCGCCATTGAGAGCGTTCCGCGCACCGGGCGCAGATCGCCTTCGAGCCCCACCTCGCCCACGACCGTCAGTTCCGCCAGCGTGTCTGCGACCAGTTGGCCGCTGGCGACCAGCAGCCCAATCGCAATCGGCAGATCGAACGCCGATCCCTCCTTGCGGACGTCGGCCGGGGCCAGATTGACCGTGATCCGCTTCAGTGGAAAGGCAAACCCCGCATTGGTGATGGCGGCGCCGACTCGCTCTCGGCCTTCCTTTACTGCACCTTGTGGAAGGCCGACTGTGGCGAAAGACGGCAGGCCGTTGCTGATGTCCACCTCGACGTCGACCGGGTAGGCGTCGACACCGAGCACGGCGGCGGATCGGATGCGGGCGAGCATGGTCGAACAATCTGCCGCGGGGCGGTCACCTATCTCGCATCCCTGCAACGCCGATTGGCGCACGGGACCGCCGGGTCCCCGAGTTCGTGATCTCGACCGGCTCAGTTGACTATCCGCCGCGTCTTGGGCGGACCATAAATTGCAGCGACTCACGCTGACGCGGAAATGGGTTCCGCCCACTTGCGACCCGAACACCTGTCGGAGTCCACGCATGACCGGACGCTTTGGCTGGATCCTCGGTGTGCTGCCTCTGCTCGCAGGGTGCGCGATCCCGCGCACTGGCGGCGCGCCGCTCGCCCCGGTCGAGCGGGCGTGGGCCGTGCCGACCCTGGAGCTCTATCAGGAATGGTGGGCAAAGACCGAGGCCTGTTCCGGCCGTACCGCAGACATGGCGTCCGTTCAGTTCTTCGCCGTCGACGCGCCAGCCGGGGCGATCCGACTCGGCCCAGAGGTGGCGCACGGGTGGTGGGTCCGCGAGGGTAATCGCATCTATCTTCCTGCCAATGCGCTGTCGGACGAATGGCTGGTCCGGCATGAAATGCTGCATGCACTGCTTCAGCGAGGCTCGCATCCTAGCTCTCACTTCGTGAAGCGCTGCCACGTGGCGTCAGCCGTCGTGTTCCGCGATTCGACGCTCACGGTGGACCCGGGCAACCCGATCGGGCACTGACCCGAGCGGGCGAGTCGCGCCCTGCTTCCGTTTCACCGCGCCGCCGAGTGGCTCCGATCACCGGCGGCGCTTTCGTGCGAATCTACGCGAGCGCACACCCCGCCTCTCGGCTGTCGACGCTCCGGACGGTGCATAGGACTGCGCATCGTTCTTGCTTAGAATTCCTGACGGTGGCAGCGGTCCCCCGCTCATCCAATCCTCAGGTTCGACATTCGAAGGATCGACTCGCAGGTCGCGAGGACAACGAACAGATCATGCGACTCTCTCCGACGCGGCGCTCGGCCCGGGCGCGCTGGATCACCTTCGGCTCGGTGCTCATTCTCGCCGTCAGCACGGGCGGATGGCTGCTGCGCCGCAAACCGGCGGCGGACGGCAACGTTTATCAACAGGCGCGACTCTTCGAAACGGTCGTAGGCGCGATCCACGCCCACTATCTCGATTCCATCGGTGAAGGCGATCTTTACCAGCGTGCTTCGGCCGCGCTGGTCGGCTCGCTTCACGATCCCTACGCGGAGCTCCTGCTGCGCGACAGCTACCGCGAGTATCAGCGGCAGATGTCGGGGACCGAGATCGAAGTCGGTGCCATCATCGGTGGTTTTGGCGATGGGCGCGAGCCGGGCATCGCGCCCGGCGACGAGGTCGTCAGTGTGGACGGCCACAATACCCGCGGCTGGTCACCCGACCGGATCCGGTCGGCGCTGGAAGGCGGTGACGGCCCCCGGGTGCGCGTGGTGCTGCGCCCGCGCGGCTCCGATCGGCTGGTGAGCCGGGAGCTGACTCGCACCGAGCTCCACGTCCCCGCCACCTCGCACGGGGTGCTGCTGGGCGGCGGCATCGGGTATCTCGCGCTGCATCGCGTCAGCGACGGCGCGTCCGACGAGCTTCGCACGTCGGTGCAGCGGCTGCGCGATCTCGGCATGCGGTCGCTGATTCTCGATCTGCGCCTCAACCCCGGCGGCCTCATCAGTGAGGGGGTCCGCATCGCGGGGCTGTTCCTCCATCCGGGCGATACCGTCGCAACCTCCCTGGGCCGCGGCGAACAACATTCGAAAGTCTACCTCGCCGGCTTGCCCGGCGGGTGGAGCGACATGCCGGTGACGCTGCTCGTGAACCGCGGCACCGCGAGCTCGGCGGAGCTGATCGCGGCGGCGCTGCAGGACCATGACCGCGCGGCGGTCATCGGCACCCCAACGTTCGGCAAAGGCGTGCTGCAGACGACCTACCCGCTCGCCGATGAAGTCGCCCTCAAACTGACCACCGCCCGCTGGTTCACGCCGCAGGGACGGAACATCCAGCGCCCCCGGCCCGACTCGACCGGCTCCGAGGGCAATCGTCCACCGGCCTTCGACGCGCGCGTGTTCCGCTCCGATGCCGGCCGGCCGCTGCCGGCCGCGAGCGGCGTGGTTCCCGACCTGATCATCCGCAGCACGCCCCGCCGCGAGGGTGAGGTGGCGCTGCTGGCCGCTCTGGGCAGCGACGCCAGCATCTTTCGCGCGGAAGTGAGCGCGTTTGCCGGGGACCTCACGCTGCGCTCCAAGCGCCCGCTGATGATCACCCCC
>JACDDX010000082.1 GCA_013816685.1 Gemmatimonadales bacterium | reverse complement strand
GTCCCCGTCGGGTCCGGCACCCCGTGCGCGCTGCCGTCAGGATTGATCTGGCGTGCGTCGATTCCCACGTCGCTCATTACCCCGCCTGCAGCTCCTCACGCACGATCTGATTGATGACCTTGCCGTCGGCACGTCCCTTGTACCTCGGCAGCACCTGGCCCATCACCTTGCCCATGTCCTTCGCGCCGCCCTCGATGGCGGCGCGCACGGCCTGCCGGATCTCGTCCGGGTCCACCGCGGGAGGCATGTATTCCTCGAGCACGAGAATCTGTGCCTCCTCACCAGAGGCCAGATCGGTGCGGCCCGCCGCGTGAAACTGTTCGACTGCTTCGCGCCGCAGCTTGATGCCCTTGCGGAGCACCTCCGCCACTTCATCATCGGTGGCGGGGCGGCGCAATTCGATCTCGCGATTCTTGAGATTGGCCAAGATGGTACCGAGGACCAGCGTGCGGTGTTTGTCCTGCGCCTTCCGCGCCGTATTCAGCGCGCCGCGGAGGCGTTCGGACAGGGTGTCACCACGATCAAGCCCGGGGGACACGAGGACCACGACGGTTCTTGCGGACCGCGGCGTTCATCTTCCGCTTCCGCTTTTCGCTGGGCTTCTCGAAGTGACGGTGCTTCCGAAGATCGGACAGAATTCCGGCCTTCTCGCACTTCTTCTTGAAGCGCTTGAGGGCCCGCTCAAAGCTCTCGTCATCGTGAATGACGACTTCAGGCATGCAGTGTATCACCCCTCTCGCGCCCGGCTGGGCAAAGTTCAAAACTAGCCCTCTAAGTTAGGCGGAGAGCGGGGGCCGGGCAAGCGGACCCTGTTGCCCGGCCACAGATCTTTACTTGACCTCGAACTCCTTCGAATCAGCCGGCTGTCCGTTGAGAGAGATCTCCACCTTGTATTTGCCCTTGGGCCAGCCACTCGGCTTGGTGATGTGGAACTCTGTCATCTCGTTACCAGTCGCCGCGATGGCGCGGCTGCTCGAATCGACTACCTGGCCGTCCTGGTAGGTCCAGCGAGCGGCGAGCGTCCCATTGGAAGCCGAACCCTTGGTCTCGACGACCGCGTAGATGACATCCTTGGGCTTGAAGTCGTCGGTTTCGTCGGTGATCCGCCGATCCGCACCGATCGCCCGACCAAGCTTGACACCGCTCACCTCGAGGGCGGGCTGCGCCGGCGCTGATGCGGTGCCGGTCGTCCCCCTATCCGATGGCGCGTCGGCCTTCCTCCCACAGGCGGCGGCAACGATCAGCGCCGCGAGGCTTCCGCCCCGAATCACTCCGCGAAAAAATGTCTGTGACATGGAGGCCTCGGCTCAGGCGCCTGGAATGGTGAGGACCTGACCGGGGTGAATGAGGTCGGGATTGGAGATCTTGTCGCGATTGGCGTCGTAGATCGCATGCCATCTCGCCGCGTCACCGTACTCGCGCTTGGCGATCTTCGAGAGGCTGTCGCCCTTGACGACGGTGTAGGTCCTGGATGCGGTGGCCGGTGTCGACGGAGCCGACGCGGCCGGGGTCGGCGCCGTCGACGAGCTGCCGCTCCTGACATCCGAAAAGTCGGCCTTCTTCTTGTCGTCATCGCTGCCGCCGAAGATCTTATCGAGAACGCCCATGGTACCTCCCAGCGCAAGTGAAGCTTCCCGGAACCATCACAGCGGCCGGCGTTTCGGCCGACCAAGAGCAGGCTTACAAGCTACGACGCGCGCCCGGAGGAACCGTGATCCGACGCACAATTCAGCATGCCGGTCGGCAGCGAACGCTATGGTCACCCCGGCGGCCAACCGAGTCTGCGGCCGCCAAGGAGATGGAAATGGAGATGCGGCACACTCTGTCCCGCATCGTTGCCGGTGTTGGTGACGATTCGGTAGCCGCCTTCGTCGAGGCCCAGCGCGGTCGCTGTCGTCGCCGCAAAGGCGAGGAGGTGGCCGAGGAGCTGCTCGCCCGCTTCACCTGACGGATCGCGCACCGCGGCGACGTGGCGGGTCGGGATAATCAGGATGTGCGTGGGCGCTTTCGGATCGGTGTCGCGGAAGGCGACTGCGTCGTCGGTGCGCGCCACCTCGTTCGCCTGGATCTCGCGCGAAGCGATTTTGCAGAAGATGCAGTCAGCCATGGGCGCTCCGTCCTCGGGCGATGGCGACGGCCGCTGCCGCCGCGACCGCCGCGGTCTCGAACCTGAGGGTGAAGCGACCGAGTGCGATGGCGGCGTAGCCCGCCGAATCGATCAGCGATCGCTCATCGTTCGTGAAACCGCCTTCCGGGCCGATCAAGACGACGGCGGGTCCTTCGTCGAGCCGCACGGGCGGGTCGTCGCCGCCCACATCAGCGAGCAGCCGCGCACCGCCTGCGGCGCGGGCGAGAAACCGTTCCAGCGTCCCGGGCGCCTCGATAGCCGGCGCCCAGGCCGAGCCCGACTGCTTGATCGCCTGCAGCGCTGCCCAGCGCAGCTTGGGCACGTGTCGGTCGCGGAGCCGGGTGGCCACCGCCTGCGTGCGCTCGGTTTCGAGCGGCACCACGGTCGTGACCCCGAGCTCGGCGGCCTTCTCGACGAGCCACCCGAAGTGGTCCCGATCACCTGCGCCCACGGCGATCGTGAGCGGGGCCAGCGGAGGCCGGAGTTCGACGGCGTCGACCTCGACGATCCAAACCCGCCCCCGCAGCCGAGCCTTGCCCCGCGCGACTCCACCTGCCCCGTCCAGCAGCTCGACAAGTTCATCGGAGTGGGCGCGCCGCACCGCCAAGTGGTGCGACTCCTCTTCGTCGAGCTCGATCGTTCCGCCCAGGGTGAGCGACCCCGGCGGGACCAGTACTCTCATTCGCTCCGCGCGGCCACGGCCCACCAGCCCGCTTCGGTCAGCTCCTCAACCGTCGTAAATCCCGCGTCGGCGATTACGGGACGGAACAACCGGGCTTCGACTTCCTCCATGCCGGCGAATATCGCCAGTCCGCCAGGTCGGAGCGCGGCCACAATCGCCGGCAGCAGGGGGGTGTTGACACTGCGGAGAATGTTGGAGAGGAGGAGATCGGCCGGCCCGGCGAGTGGCGCCAAGTCGGCGGCATCGCCGGTGAGAAACGAGATTCGCTGGCTCACCCGATTGCGCTCGGCGTTCCGGACCGCGACCTCGTTCGCCCCGGCGTCGGTCTCGATGCCCACCGCGCTCCGCGCGCCGAGCTTGACGGCCGCGATGGCCAGGATCCCGCTGCCACTGCCCAGATCCAGTACGAAGTCGCCGGGCGCCAGGTGGCGCTCCAGCAGGGCGAGTGCGGCCCTGGTCGAGCCATGCTCGCCACTGCCGAAGGCCGTTTCCGGATCCAGCACCACCGTCCTCGCACCGTCCGGTGTCACCTCCGGCAGCCACGACGGAAGCACGGTGAGGCGGCCGATCGTCCTGGCACCGAGGCCGTCGCGCCAGCGCACCGACCAGTCCACCGCCTCCAGCGGCCGACGCTCCGCAGCCGCCCGCCCTCCGCAGTGTACCGCCAGCGCGGCGACGAGCGCATCCGCTGCCGCTTCATCCGCCGCGAAGGTGACCAGCGTCCCGTCGGCGCGTTCTTCGACCGCAAGCCCGGTCTCCGTGACGAGCCAGGCGCCGAGGGTGTCCCGATCGGCTGGTGTCGTACGGACGTCGATCGCCCACCAGCTCATGCCCTGGACCGGCTCACGCGCCCAGCGCTTCCTTGAGCTTCGACCAGAACCCGGGCGACCGTGTCGGCGCCTCGCCCTCGAGTTTGGCCAACTCCCGGAACAGCCGCTCCTGCTCGTCGGTCAGGCGCTCCGGCGTCCAGACGTGTACATGAACGAGCAGATCGCCCTTGGTGGACTGCCCCAGCACCGGCAGCCCCTTGCCCTTGAGCCGGATGACGGTCTCGGTCTGGGTGCCGGGTTGAAGCCGGATCCGCTCGTCCCCATAGGGCGTGGGGACCGGGAACTCGCCACCCAGCGCTGCCTGCGAGAAGGAGACGCTGAGGTCGTGAACCAGGTCGTCGCCCTGGCGCTCGAACCGGTCGTCGTCCTTGATGTCGAGCATGACGAGCAGATCGCCGGCGGGCCCGTTCCGCGGACCCGCCGCGCCCTGCCCGCGGAGGGTGAGATAGTTGTTGGTGGAGACACCGGCGGGGATCTCGACCGCCACCATCCGTTCGCCGCGGACCCGCCCCTCGCCCCGGCATACCTCGCACGGCTCCGCGATGATCGTCCCCTCGCCGCCGCAGGTCGGGCACGCCGCCACCGACACGAACTGCCCGAACATGCTGCGCGCGGCCCGACGGACCTCACCGCTTCCACCGCAGGTGCCGCAACTCGTCGGCTTGGTGCCCGGCTTGGCCCCGCTTCCCTGGCAGTTGGCGCAACGCTCCAGCGTCTTGAGTTTGATGTTCTTCTTGACGCCCAGCGCGACGTCGGCGAGGCTGAGTCGGACGTTCACCCGCACGTCCTGCCCTCGGCGGCCGTCCTCACGCTGCCGCCCCCCGCCGAAGAGCGAGTCCAACCCGCCCACGCCGCCGAAGTCGCGCATAAAGATGTTGAGCGCTTCGCTCAGGTCCACATGATGGAACCCGAAGCCGCCCCCGGCCGCACCGCTGAGGCCAGCCTTTCCGTACCGGTCGTACGCCGCCCGCTTTTGGGGATCGCGAAGCACTTCGTACGCCTCGGTAATCTCCTTGAAGCGCGCCTCGGCCCCGGCCGCCGGGTTCCGGTCGGGATGGTACTCCATCGCGAGCTTCCGGTATGCCTTCTTGATGTCGGGGTCGGCGGCATCCCGCTCGACGCCGAGCAGGGTGTAGAAATCGCTCACTCCAGCAATCCTTCCACGAGACGGCTGGTGTGCTCCACCAGCCCGATGATTTTGTCGTACGGCATCCGGGTCGGGCCCATGACGCCGATCACGCCCCTGAGGTCGCCCACCTCGTAGGAGCTGGTGACGAGGGTGAAGTCGGTGAGGCGGGCGTCGGGATTTTCCGCCCCGATCGTCACCGACACTCCGCCGTGGCGCCGCTCCGCCAGCGCCTGCTGCAGCAGGTCACGCCGCTCGGTCAACCGGATCAGCTCGCGCATCCGGGTCTGGGAGCTGAACTCGGGCTGATCGGCGAGCATCTCGGCGCTGCCGAGCACCACCGGCTGCGGCTCGTGCGCAATCTCGAAGAGCTCCTCGCGCTCGGCGATGAAGATGTTGAGCAGCTCCCGACCCCCTTCCCCGCTCCCCGCGTCCACGTCGCGGAGCCGCTCCGGCAGCGATGCCTTGATGTCGCGCAGCGGCAGTCCGGCCAGGCGCTGATTCAGAATCCGCATGACGCCCGGCACTGCCTCGGGCGGGAGCGCGGCCGGCACCTCGACGAAGATGGTCCGGACGACACCGCTTCGAAGATTGAGCACCAGCAGCAGCCGTTCCGACGTCACCTGCACGAGATCCAGCCGCTCCAGCACCAGCGCGTCGAGCGCAGGTGCGACTGCCACGCCGAGCTCCTGGGTCAGCACCCCCAGGACCTGCGCGGCACGCCGGAGCACTTCGGCGACGACGTTCCGGGTACCGGCCAGGTGCGCGCGCAGCGCCGTCCGGGCCTCGTCGCTCGGCGGCGACAGGCGCATGATGGCGTCCACGTACACGCGATACGCGCGGTCGGTCGGGATCCGGCCGGCGGAGGTGTGGGGATGGAACAGGTACCCCTTGTCCTCCAGGTCGCTCATCGTGTTGCGGATGGTGGCCGGGGACACGCCGAGCCCGAACCGTCGCGCGATCGTCTGGCTGCCGGCGGGTTCCGCGGTCTCGATGTACGTTTGCACCACCGCCTCGAGGACCCGCAGCTCCCGCTCGGTCAGCTGATCGGGGGTCGGCATCCCGGAAATCTAGAGGGCCGGGACGAGCGAGTCGAGCCGGAGCCAGCCTTCGGGGGTGAGGCGGAGACGGGTGCCCGACTCCGTCGCCCAGCCATCCGCCAGCCAGCGCGAGCGCAGCGCCCGGGGAATGGCGGCGGCCGGCAGACCCTCGCTGGTGCGAAGACCGAGGTACGCCCCCTCCAGCCGGACCGCGGCGTCGTCGAGTCGCTCGCTGCCCGCCACCGGCGGCTCGCCGGCCTCGATCGCCCGCGCGTACGCGGCCCACTCGCGCAGGTTCCAGCGGCGCTCGCGGCCGAACCCGCTGTGCGCCCCGGGACCGATACCGATGAACGGCGCGCGGTGCCAGTATGCGGAGTTGTGACGGGCACAGCGGCCTGGCAGCGCGGCGTTCGAGACCTCGTAGTGCGCATAGCCGGCCGCCTCGAGTGCGGCATGCGCGTCCAGGAACTCCGCCGCGTACCTCGATTCGTCCACCGGCCGGACCTCGCCACGCGCGGCCCAGCGGGCCAGGGGCGTGCCCGGCTCGATGGTGAGCCCGTAGAGCGAGAGGTGCTCGGGCGCGTGCGCGAGCACGCGGGCCATGTCGGCGTCCCAGTCGCGCCGGAGTGCCGCGGGCAGCCCGAAGATCAGATCGAGCGAGAGATTCTCGAAACCCGCACCCCGCAGGATCTCGACCGCCTGGCCTGCCTGGACAGCGCCATGGGCCCGGTGCATCCATGCCAGCACCGAATCGTCGAACGATTGGACCCCGAGCGAGATCCGGTTGACCCCGGCGGCACGCCAGGCGGCGGCACTGGCCGCCGTGACGTCGTCCGGGTTGGCCTCCAGGGTGATCTCCGCGTCGCCAGCGATGGCGCGATCCCGGGCGACCTGCTCGACGATCCGCGCGACGGCCGTGGGGTCGAGACGCGACGGGGTCCCCCCGCCGAAGTAGATCGTCTCGACCGACAAGGACGATTCCCAAGCCGGGTGCGAGAGCCAGGTCCGCCATTCCTCGAGCACGAGCGCGGTGTACCGCGCCGACGGCACGACCGGCCGCACGGCGATCGCGAAGTCGCAGTAGCTGCAGCGGCGGGCGCAGAACGGGACGTGAACGTAGAGGTGCACGCCGGGAAATATCGTCCTCCCACGGTGCTCCTGCTGCTTACACCCGCTGGAAGAGCCGTCCGGGCCGCTGCGCGACGACGCCGGCGAGCTCCAGCGCGCAGAGCAGCGCCAGCACCTCGCCCGGCGGACGGCCGGCCGCGAGGGTGATCTCGTCCAAATGCCGGGGCTCGGCGGCGACCAGCGCCAGCAGCAGGCGCTCGGCCTCCGGGAGCACGAGCAGCGGAGTGGCGGGCGCTGCGACCGCGGGCTTCGCAGGCCGCCTCGGCAGGGCCGGCTCCATGCGCGGGTCCGCCACCGGCCCCGGCGCCACTTCCGGAAAGTGCGCCAGCAGGTCGGCGACCTCGAGCAGCGGGCAGGCGCCATCGCGGATGAGCCGGTTGGTGCCGCAGGAGCAGGCGCTGGTGATCGGCCCGGGC
>JACDDX010000081.1 GCA_013816685.1 Gemmatimonadales bacterium | reverse complement strand
TCGTGGACGAGTCCGGTGCTGGGCCGTGACCGCTGGGCTGCCAGCCATCGCCTTTCGATCCCTGACGCGCGCGGACCTGCCGCTGCTGCACGAGTGGCTCACGCGCCCGCACGTCGCCGAGTGGTGGGGCACCACGCCTTCCCGCGCCGAGGTCGAGGAGGAGTTCGGGCCGATGCTGGACGAAGGGTCGACGACGCGGGCGTACGTCGTGCTTGGCGATGGCGCACCGATCGGTCACATCCAGTCGTACGTGGCGATGGGCTCGGGCAAGGGATGGTGGCCGGAGGAGCGCGATCCGGGTGTGCGGGGCATCGATCAGTTTCTGGCCCATCCCGCGCAGCTAGGCCGCGGCATCGGGACCGCGATGGTTCGCGGGTTCGTGGAGCGCCTGTTTGCCGACCCGGCGGTCACGCGAGTGCAGACCGACCCTGCGCCGGAGAACCGGCGGGCGATCCGCTGTTACGAGAAGGCCGGCTTCCGCGCGATCGGTGAGGTGGACACCCCCGATGGCCGAGCGCTTCTGATGCGGTGTGAGCGAACGGAGGAGTTATGAAGATCGGTATCATGGGCACCGGCAACTACTATCCGAACCAGCGCGACGGACGCATCGAGGCGATCTACGCCAATCACCTGTTGGAGCGCGGCAGGAAGCCCGGCCGCCGGGCGCCAGCCGCCGATCCGGTGGGTGACCACCATCGAACAGGAGCCGAATCATGACTGACGCACAACGACTCACCCCATGCCTGTGGTTCGACACGCAGGCCGAAGAGGCGGCCCGGTTCTACACCGGGATATTCAAGAATTCGAAAATGGGCGCCATCTCGCGTTACCCCGAAGCCGGTCAGGAGGTGCACGGGCGGCCGCCGGGCTCCGTCATGGTGGCCGCATTCGAGCTCAACGGACAGCCGTTTACCGCGCTCAACGGCGGTCCGTTGTTCAAGTTCACTGAGGCGATCTCGTTCCAGATCATGTGCGAGACCCAGGACGAGGTCGACCACTACTGGAACCGGCTGTCCGAAGGTGGCGATCCCAAGGCTCAGCAGTGCGGCTGGCTCAAGGACAAGTACGGCCTGTCGTGGCAGGTGATCCCGACCGTGCTGCCGAAGCTGATGAGCGATCCTGACAAGCAGAAATCGTCCCGGGCGATGGCGGCGATGCTCAAGATGAAGAAGTTCGATATCGCGGAGCTCGAGCGGGCGTCGAAGGGCTGAGTGCGCGCAGCCTGAGGCGCAGCGGGCGCGTCGCGAGCAGATGCCAGCCCCAGGTGAGCACCGCGGCGGTGGTGTCGTGGCCGCTGGATCTACGATGGTCCCGCGGGTGCGGTCTTGCCCGTCGCGGGCGCGAGAACCTTCGTCAGGGCGTCCAGCCGCTCGGACCAGAACTCCTTCATCCGCACGGCCGTGGCCCCGTCCGGCAGCCTCTCATGCTGTATCGCCGCCTGACTCTTCGACTCGCCTCGGCGCGTGAAGCCGATGGCGACCGACGTGCCGTCGGGCCATCCCATCCGCATGGACCTGTCGGGTGTGCTCGCGCGGATCTCCGGCTCGACCCCCGTGAGCCAGCGCCGCCGCACGTGCGCGTCATGGAACGCCTCGTAGAGCCGCTCCAGCGGAACGGCGAACATCCGGCTCTTGGTCACCTCGAACCGGCCGTCCCGGCGCTGCCCGACGGCGCGGAGTCCTTTGATGCGCTCGTAGCCGACAGTGACGCCCTGCGCCCACCAACCCGAGAGGCCATACGTGTCGATGATGTGCCGGGCGATCGCTGGGTGCGGCCAAGCGGACGCCCCGGCCGAATCGAGCAGGTCGACCCATTGAGTCCAGGTCCGGCCGGTTCGGGCTTCGAGGACCGCATCGCTCCGTCCGGCGAGGATTGCGTAGTCGTCGGACTTCACCGTAGCGGAGCCCTTCTTTGTCATGGGAGCGGATTCCTTGTCAGGAGCCAAGTCCTTCGCTCAGCTCGCTATCCGGTAGTTCTCTGCTGCGTTGGTAACGAGGTCGTAATTCGTCAAGCGTCGTGGGGTAACCTCCGCGCTTTCTCTGTCGCTTAGAGCTTCGCGGTGGGCCGCAAGAACGAGCATGAGAGTCGTGACTCGCTGTTGGCCATCAATGATGAGCGATTGCGGAACCTGCGTTCTGCTGTAGAGCCCGTGGTCGACATAGACTACGGAGCCGATGAGTGCCCGGGTCGCTCTTATACATAGCTCAAGTGAGGCGAGTATGGTTGATGTGGTCGGAGTTGCGGACGGGGATGCGCGCCCCGTCGTCATTCCTGCGGGGGCTCTGGTGGAGGCGATCGTGGCCGAGTTGCTGGAGTATTTTCGCTATCCGTATTACGCAGGAGTTCCTGAATCTCTGGCGCGCGGCTTAGTTGCTGGCGGAGTGCGTCGCGCTGTTCGGGACGCGCATCCACCAGTTGGCAGAACATCTCCAGATGTTGGTCACCGACCGGATCGAGCTGGACGATCAGATCGCGAAGACCTTCAAGGCCGCCGGCGCGGTGAGCGAAGTGGAGGCGGAGGAGTGCCACGCCCAGTCCGGAGCCGTGCTGCGCGGGTTGCTGCGCGGTAACCATCGCTACGTCTTTACCCTGATCCACAAGTTCCAGTCAGCGGAAGTCCTCTCCGACCGGCGCGACGTCATCGTGCTGACCGACGAGGCGCACCGGAGCCAGTACGACACCCTCGCCCTCAATATGCGGTCGGCGCTGCCCCGGGCGCTGTTCCTTGCCTTTACCGGCACGCCACTCATCGCGGGAGAGGAACGCACCCGCGAGGTCTTCGGCGATTACGTCTCGATCTACGACTTCGAGCAGTCGGTGGAGGATGGCGCGACGGTTCCGCTCTACTACGAGAATCGGACGCCCGAGCTCAGGCTCGAGAATCCCCGCCTCAACGAGGAGATCTACGACCTTGTCGAGGCGGCGCAGCTCGACGAGCGGCAGGAGGACCAGCTCGCCCGCCGGCTCGGCCGCCAGTATCACCTGATCACCCGCGACGACCGGCTGGAGGCGATTGCCCGCGACGTCGTCGGTCATTTCCTCGGCCGCGGCTTTCAGGGCAAGGCGATGATGGTCTCGATCGACAAGGCCACCGCGCTCCGGATGCACGACAAGGTGCGGAGGCACTGGGAGGCTGAACGTGCGCGGGCCGAACGAGAGATAGCCAGGCACTACCCCAAGGACGCGCTCACCGACGAATTCGCCGAGCTCAGCCGCCGGCTCGAGGTCCTCCGGACGACGGACATGGCGTTGGTCGTCTCGTCGGAGCAGAACGAGATCGCCCGAAATGCGCGGGCTGGGTCTCGACATCGCGCCGCACCGGAAGCGGATGAACGAGGAACCGCCGGACGAGAAGTTCAAGGACCCCGACGACCCGGTCCGTCTGGTCTTCGTCTGCGCCATGTGGCTGACCGGCTTCGACGCACCGAGCTGCTCGACGATCTATCTCGACAAGCCGATGCGGAACCAGACGCTCATGCAGACCATCGCCCGGGCCAACCGGGTGTATCCGGGCAAGCACAGCGGCCTCATCGTGGATTACGCCAACGTCTTTGTGTCGCTGGAAAAGGCACTGTCCATCTATGGCCGCGGTCAGGACGGGACCACACCCGTGCGCCGTAAAGCCGGACCCCGTCCTGGTGGGATTCTGGGTTCGGGTGATGAGTCTCGCCACCATTGCGGGGGCGATCCGCGAACGGACGGAGCCGGAGAAGGTGGGTGACATCTCGGAGGTGATGAGGTCGATCAACGTGCTGCTCGACCAGTCCATCGCCGCGGACGGCTACCGTATTCTGGGGACCGAGCCCGGGCAGCCCGATCGAAGGGCGCTCATCAACCTGGCCGACATCGATTTTGGGATGCTGGCGAAGCGGTTCGAGAAGTCGAACCGCAAGAACGTCGAGCTGGAGCAGCTCAAGGCCGTGATTCGGCCCAGCTTGGCCGCATGGTGGAACTGAACGGGACTCGAATCGACTACCTGGAGCGATTCGAATTCCTTATCGACTCCTACAACGCCGGCAGCCGGAACATCGACGAGCTGTTCCGGGAGTTGATCGGCCTGAGCCAGGCGCTCTCCGAGGAGCAGCAGCGGCACGTGCGCGAGCAGTGAGCGAGGAGGAGCTCACCGTGTTCGACCTGCTCACCCGGCCGGGCCCTGACCTGAGCACCGAGGAGCGCGGGGAGGTCAAGAAGGTGGCGCGGCAGCTACTGGAAAAGGTGAAGGCGACCGTCGTGCTCGACTGGCGACAGAAGGCCCAACCACGCGCGCGGGTGAGGCTCACGATCGAGGACACGCTCGACGATGGACTGCCGCGCGTCTATACGCCGGAACTCTTCGAGCAGAAGGTGTCGGTGCTGTTTGAGCACGTGTACGAGAGCTATCAGGGCGAAGGAAAGAGCGTGTACAACAAGGTTGCCTGACTTACCTCATACCGACCTCAGCCTGGCATCGTAGGCCCACCGGCGGATTTTCCGGGAGACCAGGGTCGTGGCCGCCGGGTGCAGTGGATTGATGAGCACGTTGGATTCCTCCGGTACGATGACGGACGGCACTTCGGCGAGCAGGCTCGATCGACCGGTCGACCAGCGATTTCCCCAGTCGAGCGACACCAGCCCCGGCGGCTCCGCATCCCAGCCCACGTGGGTCGCGGAATCGAAGACGGTTCGTGCGACCCAGTCGTCGCTGGTCAGGGTGACCGCAGCGAGATAGCGGTTGAGCGGCAGATCGCCACTGCCGAGGTGGGCCAGCGTCTCCAGGCAGGCCAACGCGCGGGACGTCGACGCGTACACCATTCGTGTCCCCTTGCGGTTCCATCTCCCGCCGCTTCGCTCCGCACCGACACCCGCGAGGTCATCCGCGGCGTAGTCCGGTGTGTCCGACCCGATCCGCCACAGCGTCAGCACGCCCAAGTGACGTCAGGCGTACGCGCCGGATTGCATCTGGGCGACGAGACCCGAGACGATCTCCCGCCCCTCCGCCGTGTCCATCAGCTCACCGGGCCGGGCGCCTCCCAGCGCCGGCAGGGAACGCTGCAGCCAGCTCGCGGTCCAGCGAGCGGCATCGAATCCGTCGGGATCACCGGAGTCGCGCACCATCTGCTCGACCTGCCCCACGAGCCGTGCGACCCCGACGACGCGCTCACTCTCATCCTGGTTGAGGCGCCGATGCTGGCGCACCTTGCGCTCCATCGTGGCCCGCGGCACACCCAGCGTGACGTACAACTGCTCCCGGGTAATCCCCATATCGGCCGCGAGAAGGCCGAGCGCCTCAGGGGGGACTCCGTGTTTCACCAGGTCGATCCGGCTCATGGGCGCAATGGCATTCAGGGATCCGAGCGGCCGCTTTCGCTGGAGGAATTCCTCCCAGAGCGCGGCCGTGGATGGAGTCCGGGTTCTGCCGGGACGGTTAGGCCGCTTCGTCGTTCGCGGCCGGCCAGCAGATCTCGCAGGCATCGTCACTCCAGGTGGCCAAATGATACTTTAAAATAGCTCATGTGAACATCACACGAAAGCGCTTGACGACTGCCACCCTCACAACGCACATTCGAAGAGGTAAACCGAACAAATACCGAACCAGAGGCTCCATGGTCCATCTGCACGCCCACACCCACTTCTCCTTCGGCCTCGGCGTCTCGAGCCCCGAGGTGATGGCCGAGGCCGCCGCCACGCGCGGCTTCCGGGCGCTGGCGTGCACCGACACCAACGGCGTTTACGGCGCCATCGAGTTCCAGCGCGCCTGCGACGCCGCCGGCGTGCGCCCCATCCTCGGCGCCCACCTGGTGCAGGGCAGCGAGGAGACCGTCGCCCTCGCCACCAGCGAGCGCGGTTGGGGTGCACTCTGCCGCGCGATCAGCCGCATTCACTGGCACACGGGACGGCGGAGACGCGGCAGCCGGATCGAGCCGCAGGTGGACGCGCCCGCGCCCGACGAGCTCGCCGGCTCGCTGGCTCACGACCGCGACGGATTGATCCTCCTTTCCCGGGACACGGCACTGCTCGAGCGCGTGGCCCGGGCCAGCGGAACCCGCGACCTCTACGCCGAGCTCCGCCCCGGCAAAACGCGCCACGTCGTGCTCGCCGCCGCGCGCCGGCTCGGCATCCCGCCCGTCGTCACCGGCGGCGCCGTCATGGCCCATCCCGAAGACTGGACCCGCCATCGCCTGCTCCGCGCCATCGCGCTCAACACCACATTGGCGGCAGTGCCGCCCGACGAGATCTGGCCACGAGACGCCTGGCTCCGCCCCGCGGATGTTGTCGCGCGCCATTTTCCCGACTGCCCCGAGGCGGTGCACACCGCGCACGAGATCGCCGAGCGGTGTGAGTACCGCATCCCGATGGGCCGCGCCATCGCGCCCCGGCTCGCCGACGTGACCGACGCCTTTCAGCGGCTCCGCACCGAGGCGTATGCGGGCGCTGAGCGGCGCTACGGCACCCTTTCCTCCATGACGCGGACGCGGCTCGACCACGAGCTCGGCATCATCGGCGCGAGGGGCTTCGCCGACTACTTCCTCGTGGTGCAGGACATCGTGCGCCACGGCCCCACCCACTGCGGACGCGGCTCGGTCGCCAACTCGGTGGTGAGCTACTGCCTCGGCATCACCCACGTCGAGCCGCTCGGCGCCGGCCTTCTGTTCGAGCGGTTCCTCAATCCCGAGCGGAAGGATCCACCCGACATCGATCTCGATTTTCCCTGGGACGAGCGCGACGACGTGCTGGCCTACGTCTTCAGGACCTATCCCCTGCCCCGCGCGGCGATGGTCGCCAACCACAACTGCTTCCGACTGGCCGGCGCGCTGCGGGAGACCGCCAAGGTGTACGGGCGCCCGCCGGGCGAGATCCGCGAGGTCACGCGCCGGATCCCCCACTACCATGAGAACGAATCGTTCGACGCGCTCCTGGCCGAGCACCCGAACTTCAAGGAGCTCGACCTGGCGCCCGGCTGGCGCGATCTGGCCCGGCACGCGTCGACGCTGGTCGGGCTGCCGCGGCTGCTGTCGCTGCACTCGGGCGGCGTCGTCATCGTCCCCGACGCGCTCACCAACTACGTGCCGGTCGAGCCCGCCGCCAAGACGCTCGCGAAGCACGAGGACCTGACGGTGCCGGTGATCCAGTTCGAGAAGGACGGGACCGAGGACGCGGGGCTGGTGAAGATCGACCTGCTCGGCAATCGCTCGCTCGCCGTCATCCGCGACACGATCGACGCCGTGCACGACAACACCGGCCGCATCATCGACTACACCTCGTCCGACGCGGGCGACGACGAGGCCACCCGTGAGCTCTTCCGCACCGGCCGCACCATGGGCGTCTTCTACACCGAGTCGCCCGCGTCGCGGCAGCTCTGCGCCAAGAGCCTGGCTG
>JACDDX010000080.1 GCA_013816685.1 Gemmatimonadales bacterium | reverse complement strand
CTTCTGGAGCACGCGCTCGAGCCGCGACTCGCACTGCGGCGCTCAAGCTGCCGGACCTCGTGTATTTCGTAACCGAGGCTGCGGCGCAGGCCACCGGGCGCGTTGCAGGTGGAAGGCTGCTCCTAGTGGACTGTACCAGATAGGTGTTTAGCATTAGATTGGCTGGCATGGATACCCAACCAATCAAGCTGACGGCGGCGGAACGCACTGAGTTCGAGCGGCGAATGCGGAGCCGAACGGGGGGGGCCCATGCTGCCCTCGTCGCTCGCGTGCTGCTCCTGCTCGCAGAAGGCCGTCCCTATCGGGAGATCGCGGAGCGATTGGCGTGTTCGCAGCCCTTCATCAGTAAGTGGAAACAGCGGTTCGTGGATGAGGGGCTCGCGGGAGTGTACGTCCGTCATGCGGGACGCCCGATCGAGGTGCTGACGCCCAAGATGGAAGCGAGAATCCTGAACTGGACGCGAAAGAACCCGACGGATGGGTCGACCCACTGGAGCACGCGGCGGCTCGCGAAGCAGCTCGGGGTGCCGCATATGACGGTAGCGCGCGTCTGGAAAAAGAACGGCATCCAGCCTCATCGGATGGAGCGGTACATGGCGTCCAACGACCCCGACTTCGAGACCAAAGCCGCCGACGTCATCGGGCTCTATCTGCATCCGCCGCAGCATGCCGCCGTCTTCTGTGTCGATGAGAAAACCGCCATCCAAGCGCTGGATCGGAAGGATCCCATCCTGCCCCTGTCCCCTGGCCGCGCCGAGCGGCACGGCTTCGAGTACGTCCGGCATGGGACCCTGTCGCTGTTCGCCGCGCTCGATACCAAGACCGGCACCATTTTTGGCAAGACGGTCGAGCGCCACACCAGCCAGGCCTTCGTGGCGTTCCTCGCCGATCTGCTCGTCAAGGTCCCCGGGAAGCTCGAGGTCCATATCATCTGCGACAATCTCTCCGCCCATAAGACGAAACGCGTCGAGGAGTTTCTCGCCGACCATCCCAGAGTTCACCTGCACTTCACGCCCACGTACAGCTCGTGGCTCAACCAGGTGGAGCTCTGGTTCTCCAAGATCGAACGCGATCTCATCCATCGCGGCGTGTTCACGTCAACGCAGAACTTGGCCCGCCGCATCATGACCTACATCCGGCGCTACAACGAGGATCCACGACCGATCAAGTGGAAGTACAACGACCCTACGCAGCGCATCCACGTTGCTCAACGTTCAACTGGTACAGTCCACTAGGCTCTTGCGTTCGAAGTCGATTGGTGAGCTCAGCGTCTGCTCGGCCGCACGAACGCCCTAACCACGAGGTGACGATATGGAGTTCGATTCGGACAGCCTCCTGCGGCAGGTCGCCGAGGAAAATCAGAAGCGCATCGACGATCTCCGCTGCCCTGTCCATGGTGAGGCCCCGCGGATCGAGTTCCTAAGCTCGGCGGGGTCGATCGCGGAGACCAACCTGCACACCTGCTGCGAGGTGTTGACCGCGATGGTTCACGAGCGCCTCGGCGTAGAGAAGGACACGACCTCATGACTCTCGTGACGACGCCTGCGCGCGGCCGTCAGGGCACTGCTTGGCTAGGCCTGGAGACGCTCGGTTGATGCGCCGTCGGCATGAAGCGGATCCGGCCGAGGTCCTCGAGAAGTATGGCGACGCGACCTTCGCCGACCCGGTGAACAACAAGTACCCGATCGACACGCCGGGCCGGATCAAGGCCGCCTGGTCGTACATCCATCAGCCTCGGAACGCCGAGAAGTACAGCGAGGTCGAGGTTGGAGAAATCAAGCTCCGAATCCAGCAGGCGGCGGAGACTCGGCAGGTGGCGCTGCCGGATCCGGATGAGTTCGTGGAGCTGATGGACCGGGTGCGGAAGAAGTCCCGGTGACCCCTCGCGCTGAAGCGTCGATCAGTCGATCGAGCCTGCCGCCATCCGGCCACCCGGCTGCGAAGGCGCCGTCGACGACCCACAGATGACCTTCCACACTCGCTCCTGGTGGATTTGCGCCTGATGACCGGCCTGGTGTATTAACTACTGATCCACTGTCTGTCGACCGTCCTACGCCGGTCGCAGGAAGGCTGCTGGGATGACAGATCCGCCTGACCTCTTCGCAGGCTGCAAAGTGAAATTGTGGCGCAGCAGTTCACTGCTCGAGGAGCTTGAGCGGCACTGATAGCTCGCGTCGCCGAACCATTGCAGGTACGGGCGGCAGAGCTTGGCGGCCGTTCTGAGCACGCGATTCCCCCGGACCCGAGCGGTAGGCCTCGTGGAGCGCCCCGCTCCCTTCCGCGCTGACCCTCTCTCTACAGTCGTTCTCGATGGTCTGGATCTGCGGCTCTAACGCCGTGGCCTACCGTCCTCGCGGACGCTTGAACACCGGCCGGCGTTCGATCTCTTCCTCGAAGTCGGGGCGGGGAGGCCGCTCAGTGCGTGCGGGCGGCTCCGGCTCCCGCTGAGCAGGAGCCGGCTGGGGGGGAGGCGCGGGCTCGACGACCGGCCGCGTGCGCGCGACGGGTGCCGGCTCGGGCACGGGCTCGGGAGCTGGCCGTTGCACTCGTGCCGGCTCAGTTGGCGCAGCCGGCACGCGAGGGACGGTGCTACCGGCACCGAGCGTCGCCGTGCGATGGGCAAGTGAGGCGTCGCTCTGCCCGGACCCGTCGCCGGCGTGCGCGCGGAGGAGCGCCAGGGCGGACTGCGTCGCGACCCGCACGGTCTCGAGCGAGGTCTCCAGCCCCTCGAGCAGGCGGGCATCCAGCCGCGCGGCTTCGAGCGCGATCACCTCGCGCAAGAGACTCCTCGCGGTATCAGCGCCGACGGCGAGACCGAGGTCGGCGAGGCGGTCACAGACCAGCTCGACGGCGGGGACGCTCGGGTCATAGTCGGTGAGCGGCGGAGGAACCGGGTTCGGGGTCATGCGAGTCTCCTGCGTTCACTGACGGCGTTCGCCATGACGGCGGCATCGGAGTCCGGGGCAATGAGGGGCACGGACAGGGCCGGGGTGTCGAGCGCGCGCCAGAGGTACCAGCTCGCCACGCTGCGATAGGGACGCCAGCGCTCCGCGCGACGCAGCATCGCCGTTGCAGCCGGCATCCGGCTGCGGGTGAAGGTCCGCGCGAACCCCTTCCGCACGCCGAGGTCGGCGAGCGGCAGCACGTCGGGCCGCCCCAGACGGAAAATGAGCAGCATCTCCACCGTCCAGCGGCCGATGCCGCGCACCACGATCAGCCGCTCGACGATCGCCTCGTCGTCCAGCCGCCGTGCGCGGGCAAGCGTGGGCACCGTGCCGTCGAGCGTCCGGGCGGCAAGATCGCGCACCGCGAGCATCTTGGCGGCCGACAGACCGGCGGCGCGAAGGCGTTCCGGCGGCAGGGCGAGGAGATCGCGCGGGGTGGGGAACTGCTTCGGCGCAAAGCACCCGCAGACGCGACCGAGAATCGTCGCGGCAGCCTTGCCGCTCAACTGCTGATAGACGATCGACTCCATCAGCGCGGCGAACACGCTCTGTGCACGCGGCGGCCGCATGCGAAACTCCCCGACGCGCTCGATGAGCGCGGCGAGTTTCGGATCGGCGTCCGACAGGTGCCGTCGCGCCGCGTCGGGATCGTAGCAGAGGCCATCGGCCGGCATACCCAATTATAAGCGCCCCGGTGCTGCGGTCCGGACGCGGCCGCCCGCGGTCACCAGAATGCCGGCGACGATGACCAGCCCGGATCCGGCGAGTTGCCACGCCGTACGTCGCTCGCCGAACACGGGAATGGCCGCCAGATAGGTCAAGCGCACCGCGGCGATCTCGGCCCAGGAAAGCTCGCGGGCGCCGAGCCGGGTGCAGACGTTCATCAACGCGAAGAATGGCTGGGCCAGCATCATCCAGCGCAGGGCGGCACTCCGCGGACCACTATCTTGTCTGCATGCAGCCCGAGGAGTTTCGCCACCGCGCGCACGCGCTGGTGGATTGGATGGCAGACTACCTGCGCGATGTCGGATCGCTCCCCGTGACCCCGGCTGTCCATCCGGGCGAGATCCGTGACCGGCTGCCCGTCGCGGCCCCCGACCGGGGCGAGCCGTTCCCACGGATCTTCGACGATTTCCGCCACCTCATCCTGCCGGGCATGACTCACTGGAACCATCCCGGCTGGTTCGGCTACTTCCCGGCCAACAACAGTCCGCCGTCGATTCTCGCCGAGATGCTCACCGCGACGCTGGGCGCGCAGTGCATGTCGTGGGCGACCTCGCCGGCGGCAACCGAGCTCGAGCAGACGACGATGGCGTGGCTGGCCGGCATGCTGCGATTGCCGCCCGGCTTCACCGGCGTCATTCAGGACACCGCCTCCACCGCCACGCTCACCGCGCTGCTCTCGGCGCGCGAGTGCGCGGCTGAGGGTACCCGAACGGTGTACGCATCCGAAGAGGCGCACTCGTCGGTGGACAAGGGCGTGAAGCTCGCGGGCTACGGTCTCGAACAGCTCCGGCGGATTCCGACCGACACCAACTTCGCCATGAACCCGGCGGCGCTCGACCGGCAGCTCACCGATGACCGCCGTGCCGGCCTGGTGCCCGCCTGCGTCGTGGCGACCGTCGGCACCACCTCCTCCACGGCGATCGATCCGCTGCCCGCCATCGGCGAAATCTGCCGGCGCCACGGCGTGTGGCTCCATGTCGACGCCGCGTATGCCGGCACGGCGGCCATCGTGCCCGAGCTGCGCGCCATGCTCGACGGCGTGGAGCACGCCGACAGCTTCGTGTTCAATCCGCATAAGTGGATGCTGGTGAACTTCGACTGCACCGCGTATTTCGTGCGGGACGTGCCGGCACTGCTGCGCACCTTTCAGATCACGCCCGAATACCTCCGGACATCCGCGGACGACGGTGCCGTGAACTTCCGCGACTGGGGGATTCCGCTCGGCCGCCGCTTCCGCGCCCTCAAGCTCTGGTTCGTGATCCGGAGCTACGGCCTGGAAGGCCTGCGCGAAATGGTGCGGCGTCACGTGGCGCTGGGGACGGCGTTCGCTGGGTGGGTCGAGGCCGATCCTGAGTTCGAACTGCTGGCGCCCGCGCCGCTCGGGCTGGTGGTGTTCCGGCACCGGCCGGCCGGAATGACGGATGCGGCGGCGCTCGACGCTCACAATGCGGCGCTGCTCGCCCGGGTGAACGCGACCCGCCGGGTCCACCTGACGCACACCCGGCTCGGCGGACGATACGCCATCCGGCTCGCGGTCGGCCAGCGCTGCACCGGTGCCGCCGAAGTCGCCCTCGCGTGGGACATCGTCCGGGAGGCCCGGAATCAGGTGGTCGCCGGGTCCTGATTCCGCAGCGGGCCGGACACGCTCGGCAGGGCCGGCACACCGTCCTGGGCCAGCACGAAGGGGGCGACCGGCACGGTCGGACTCTGCAGAAAACGCTCGATCTCCGCGGGTGGCAGCGGACGGGCGAAGTGGTACCCCTGACCCAGCTCGCAGCCCAGATTCAGCAGGGTGCTCCGCTGGTCCTCGCGCTCGATCCCTTCCGCCAGCGTCTGCAGCCGGAGCGTCGCGCCGAGGCCGATGATGGCGCGCGCGAGGGCCGACTGCTCGACCCCGCCGGTGACCTCGTCCACGAACGGTTTCGCGATCTTGAGAATATCGATCGGAAACCGCTGGAGATAGCTCAGCGACGAGTAGCCGGTGCCGAAGTCGTCGATGGCGAGCCGGATCCCGAAATCACGAATGGCGCGCAGCTTGGCGAGCACGCCGTCGGTCTGCTGCATCAGCACGCTCTCGGTAATCTCCAGGACCAGCGCATTGGGGTCCACGCCCGCCTCGCTCACGGCGCCGCGGATCTTGGAGACCACGTCGGGCTCCATGAGGTGACGGCCGCTCACATTGACGGTCATGACGATCGGCGCGCCGGGCCAGATCTCGCGCCAGCTGCGAAGCTGCCGGGCCGCCTCCCGCAGCACCCACTCTTCCAGCGAGACGATCAGTCCGGTCTCCTCGGCCAGCGCGATGAAGTGCTGCGGAGCGAGGCGGCCGAGTCGCGGATGGTCCCACCGTACCAGCGCTTCGACGCCGACCAGCAGTCCGGTCTCCAGCGTCACGATCGGCTGGTAGGCGACCGAGAGCTCGCCGCCATCGATCGCGCGGCGGAGCGCGTCCTCGGTCTCCATCCGGCGCAGCAGATCCTCGTACATGCGCGGGTCGAACATCGCGTGGCGTCCCTTGCCGTCGCGCTTGGCACTGTACATTGCGACGTCGGCGTTGCGGAGCAGGTCGTCGGCGGTCTCGCCGCCGGTTGCCGTCGCGAGGCCGGTGCTGGCGCGCACGTACACCTCACCGCCGCCGAGCATCAGCGGCTCGGCGAGCGCCGCCGCGACCCGTACTACCACCGCGGTCCGGCCGTCGGCATCGGTGCCTTCGATCAGTACCGCGAATTCGTCACCGCCGAGGCGCGCCACGGTATCGGACTCACGCGCGCAGGCGCGGAGCCGCTTGGCGACCGCTGCCAGCAGGCGATCGCCCTCGGTGTGGCCCAGGCTGTCGTTGATCTTCTTGAAATCGTCCAGGTCGAGGAACAGGACCGCGAGCTCGGCGCCATGCCGCTGGGAGAGCACCAGCGCATGGCTGACCCGGTCGCGAAACAGCGCGCGATTGGCGAGCCCGGTGAGCGGATCGTGGAAGGCCTGATGGGTGAGCTGCTGCTCCAGCAGCTTCCGCTCGCTGACGTCGCGCGCGTTGAGCACGATGCCGCCGACCTCCGGATCGTGCAGCAGATTGGTGCCCACCGCCTCGGCCTGCACCCAGGTACCGTCGGGCCGGCAGACGCGCCATTCGACCGGCGGGGTCGCGCCGGGCAGCCGTGCAGCGGTCTGCAGGAAGGCATGGAGCCCGCCATGGTCATCGGGATGGATGAGGTCGGTGAACCTGGTGTCCAGCAGCGTGGTCGGATTGTAGCCGAAGACCCGCGACACCGACGGGCTCACGAAGCGCACCGTGCCGTCGGTCCGCACGACGAAGATCACGTCGGACGAGTGCTGGACCAGCGAGCGGAAGCGGGCCTCGTTCTGCCGGGCGGCGGCTTCGCGCAGGAGCCGCACGTTCTCGCGCACCGCGAAGAACTGCCGCGCGAGCACGAGCACCGTCACGGCTGCGGCACCCAGCGCGACGCCGCTGATCGGATCGATCCATTCCCGGAGCGACACCAGGAGCAGGAGGCCGTAGGTCAGGATGGCGGCGAGATAGGGCAGCGGGCTGAGCGGCTGCGACTCGTGGAAGGTCGCATCCGGAGCGGCGCCGGCGGGAAGGGCGCGGCGCCAGTAGGTCTCACCGCTCGCGACCAGCAGCAGGTAGACCAGCAGGTAGATCAGGTCGGTCCAGGCGGCGGCCCTGCGGCCAAGGTCG
>JACDDX010000079.1 GCA_013816685.1 Gemmatimonadales bacterium | reverse complement strand
GCGGATGCGCGCGAAGCCGTGGTCCAACACGCCGCACGCGAGGAACTTGTCGGCGACCTCGCGAACGACAGGCCGCCACGTGCCGTGCGTGGGCGCGAAACGCTCGTCGTACACGGTCTGCAGGCGATGGAATGCCGGCGTGGCCGAGAACGCGATCGTCAGCGCGCCGAGGCCTCGGGCCTTGGCAAGCGCTGCGACAACATCCGGATCTTCCTCCTGGGTTCCGAACCAATCGCGACGTCTTCGGGCTCGATCACGAGTGCCACCTGACGGGCCAGCTGGCCACCCTCGCCCGCCAGGCCGATCGCCGGCAGCGCCCGCTTGCCGACGATAACCGGGTGCACGAACTCGACCGCGACATGGCGCACGTCGGAGCGGCGGCAGGCGACGAGCCGAACGCCACCAAGCGACCACCGCGGGCGAACCGCTCCGCCATGGCATGGCATAGCCGAGCGATTCGCTCGGCCTCGGCGGCAAAGAAGCGCCGGTTAGCCTCGCTTCTGCCCTCGATCAGCCACTCAACCCGCGCGAGCGAACCAGCCTCCGCCAGCCGGCCTGATCTTTCAGACAGCGTTCCGGCCACGCGCCTGCGCCGCTGCCGCGCGCCGAGCCTCCCCGGCGGACCAGACTGCCGCTCCCAACAGAATGATGTCCTTGGCGAGGAACTGTCCTGGCATCGGCGACGGGAAGGGGAAGCCGTAGCCCGGCTGCCAGACCCCCGGTGTGGTGAAGACGAAGGTCAACGTGATGAGGAACATGACGATGGCCCCCATACTCCCGATCGCGGAGACTTTGGGATTGATCGAGCGCATGGCGATCATCAGGCCCAGCACGATCTCGATCGTGCCGATCAGCGCCGAGAGCGTCTTCAAGCCGAACGCGGCCACTGCCCATGCCGTGAGCGGACTGTTCTCGACCAGGGGCTTGATGCCCATGGTCTCATATTCGGTGAACTTGAGTGCTCCGACCAACAGGAGGACCGCCACCAGCCCATACCGCAGGATGTTCCCGCCCAGACGCTCGAGCGACCCGCCCCGATCCAGGTGTTCGACTCGTGTAGCGTTCATGGCATGCTCCATTGAGTGGGGAGATGGGTCACAGCGTCGCCGCTACGGGTAACGCTGACGCATGGGTTGGCAGATGCTTCAACCAATCGCGCCATGCCTCTATGCCTTCTCCGGTTCGGGCGCTCACCAGCATTCGCGGCACATCCGGGTGCACCAGATCGAGGTTGTGGAGGAAGGCGTCGAGGTCGTAATCGAGGTGCGGCAGCAGATCGATCTTGTTGATGAGGACGAGATCGCAGGTCCGAAACATCAGCGGGTATTTGAGCGGCTTGTCTTCCCCCTCCGTGACCGACGAGACCATGACCCGCATGTCCTCGCCCACCCGGAACTCGGCGGGACAGACCAGGTTTCCCACGTTCTCGATGATCAGCAGATCGATCTCGTTCAGCGGGAGCGACGGAATCGCGGACCGTACCATGTTGGCGTCGAGGTGGCATTCCCCGCCGAACCCCGAATCGGTGTTGATCTGAGTGACCGGCACGTGCAGCCGGGCCAGCCGGTCCGCGTCGAAGCTTCCCTGGACGTCGCCCTCCAGCACCCCGACCCGCGGGCCGTCGAACTCATCCAGCGTCCGCTCGAGCAGCAACGTTTTGCCGGCGCCGGGCGAGCTCATCAGGTTGATCACCGTGACCGACGCCTGGTCGAAGTCGTGGCGGTTCGCGCGCGCGATCGTCGCGTTGGCGTCGAGCGCGTCGGTCACCACCTTTACTCGTTTGAGGTGCATTTGACCCTTTCGCGCGCTACATGGCGCGCATTTTCATGTAACGTCGGAGCTCGGGCGACATGCGAATGAGCACCACCACGGCCAGGATCGCTACTCCGATTAGAACATATTTCATCGTATGTGACTCCTCGGGTTTGCGACCCAGATGCTTCCGCAGCGTACTTCTCGACAGTGCCTTCATAGCCCGACTACCAACTGCTCGATCATTGTGGCCGCCTCCGGCACCGCGCGCCGTACCGCATCACTCAACTCCATGCTCATATTCTCCGGCGAATCGCCGTTGACCACGATTTCGGGCTCGCATCCGAGCACCAGTATCCGGCAGGGGCAGCCGCCAAGCCTCTGTACCAGGCCCAACACCTTCGCGGGGTCCATCGCATGCGAGTCGATTCCGCCGGCCGGGCCGACGCTCGCGAGATCGGGCTCGATTAGCGTCAGTGTCCCGGGCGCCGCACCGCGCGGCATCGCGTCGACCAGCACCGCGACCGCGTAGTCCCGCTGCAGGGCAAACGCGAGGTCCATTCCGCGGATGCCGAAATCCACGACCTCGACCCCGGCCGGCAGCGAGCGCCCAGCCAGCTCCGCGGCCACGGCCACTCCAAAGCCATCGTCCGCCATGAAGACGTTGCCGATCCCGGCGATGAGAATCCGCCGGGGCACCGGCTCGGCCGGCCCGGCCACCGGTTCGATCTCGCCGACAGAAAAGAAGAACCGGTGGCCCATGTACCGGTCATCGCCGAGCTGGTGACCGGGATCGTCGTCGATCGTGACGGCGACCGAAAGGCCGCCGTCGATGTCCTGCTGGAGGCTCTCGACCGTGGCCACCCGCCCGCTGAGCACCTGATCGAACAGATCGCGACCGTCCCCCGGCGCAAGCCGCACCCGGCTACCGCGGCGCACCTCGACACCATCGACCACCACTGACTCCGGCGGCTCGCTCTCCGCCCGCGCCCAGAACTCCTCGGCGGGTCTCATCCGGCGACGGAACCCAGTTCGCGGATCGAGCCGCAGAGCCGCATGAGCTGATCGGGTGTGAGCGATGCGCAACGGTCGAGGATCTGCCTGGCTCGCGGATCGGAGGCGCGCATCTCCCGCTTCTCGTCGTCGGTGAGGCTCAGGACGTTGAGGATCAGCAACTGGTCGATTTCGCCGCCGTCGAAAAGATCGCCCGGGCTCTCCGGCGCGATCTCCGGATAGTCGGGCAGGATGATCGGCGACGACAATACGGTCGTACGATCGCCGGTCTCACCCACCAGAACCGGCCAGGTGCCGGCGTTCCGGCACCGCGCCGCAGCCTCGCGGAGCTCGGCCGGAGGATCGGTGAGTGAAACGAATGCTCCTTTGCTGGTGCGCAACACCATGTGCGCGGAGATCAGCGCCTGCTTCACAGCCTCCCCCCGCTCGCCCCCGCTCCACGGCGTGGTGTTGCTGATTGCGACCGCTACGCTGAAGAGCCCCGGACCAACCGGCGTCACCACTACCGCGATCTCGCCTTCGAGCTGCCGCCACGCGCGCACCAGCGCCCCCGCGGGGCTACCATCATCCGCGGCGATTGTTTCGGTCGCGCGATCGGCCGGGATGCTCAGCGGAAGGCACACCGATACCTCGGCGCCGCTCACGTCAATCGGCGGCACGCGCACGCTTCGCTCGGTCGCTTCCTCCCAGGTCAGGTACTCGTCCGCGCCCACCACCAGCCGGTCAACCGGCGCGACACCGCCCTCGGTGGCTTGCATAGCCTGGCGGGCGGTCACCTGAAGAAAGCGCAGCTCGACATTCACCATTGCGCCGGCCGGGGCTTCGAGCAGGCACTCCGTACGCATCCGCCACGGATCGTCGGCGTGACCCGCCTCGCTGTACGAGCGGGGGAAGACCCCGCCGAAGGTCCACCGCTGCCGGTTCTTCAACGCACTCCGCCGGTAGGGCCAGAGGATGTAGCCCTCATACAGCACCGCGCGAGTGATCCGCTCGACCGGATCCATCAGCGCTCCGGCTCGGCTGAGCGGAGGAGTGCGTCGATCGCATCATCCCAGCTCAGCAGAGAGTGGGTGCAGCGGTAGGCGTAGAGCCGGTCGAACTGCGCCTTACAGAGGCGGATCCACGCGGTGTCGGGAAAGTAGTGGTCCATCATCTCGTGCCACACTCGCACCGGGAACTGATAGGCAGCATCCTTTTCCCAGGAGAGCCGGCAGGTCTGCAGCATCCCGTCCGCACCCCGATAGAAGACGTTGCCGCTGAAGAGAAACTCGAGCGGGATCTGACCATCCTGCACGCCATTGAAGTACTTCGCCACGGCCACTTCGAAATCGTAGGTGCAGGCCACTGGGAGCGTGACCACGGTCTGCGCGGTGAATGGGCCGATATGGAGCGTCGAATGAGCCCAGAGGAAACCGTGGAGGTTTGTGGCCCAGCGGTCGGGCGCGCCGAACAACTCGACCAGTCGCGCCTGCGATACCGGATCGTACGAGCGCCCCGCGGGCGCGATCCTGACCTGGGCATTGAGCGAGATAGCCTGCACCGCGACCGCGTTCTCAGCCGCGACCTCGAGCGTAAAGCCCACCGTCGGCACCGCGGCGTACTCGATCGCCGCGGCGCCGGTGACCGCGAAGCTCAACTCCGGCTGCGCCGCGACGACGGGCTGGCGAGGTGCGGCGGTCATAGCCTATCAGGCCGGCGAGAGATTGGGCATCCGCGGATCGATCGGTTCCGCCGCTTTCGCGTTGATTCCTGTCGACCGCGCAGCGGTCGACTTGCCGTTGCTCAGATGTCCCGTCTGCTTCTCGTAGGCGCCGACGGCGTTCCCCTCTTTGACCCCCGCGACGTGCGTGGGCTCGGTGGTTTTCACGTCGGCCTTGCCCACCCGCAGCGGGCCACTTCGCAGATCCTTCTTGTCGCTTGCCATGGTTGCTCCCTTACGTGGAAGTCGAATGCAGGAGGGATGCCCGCTCCCTCAGCCGCTCGAAGAACTCGTCGATCGCGCTCCACACTTCCTCGCCACCGCCGAGCCCCCGCCAGCGGGTGCGGATCACGGCGACCAGCTCGTAGCATACGTCGATCGGCGCGATCCAGTAGCTCGGCGCACCGCGCGCCCGCTGGACCAGCAGCGCCTGCACGTCGGGCTCCATGGTGCGGAGGACCGGGTTCTCCTCCTCCAGCCGGCTCCATGCCGACAAGTCGAGCAGGGACTGCGTCGCCCCCGCCGGGCTCGGGTAGTAGGCGAGGATGCGATCGGCCGGCGTGCTTCGATAGAAGAACGCCATGTCGACCGGCAGCCGCAGCGCCTCCCAGCGGCCGTCCTCCAGCGAGAACCCGTCGATCGCAAACACGTCATTCGGTATCAGCCGGTAGTGGCCGGCGCCCGCCGCCTTCTGGTCAAAGAGAATCGAGCATGCCTGGCAAACGCAGATCAGACTGCCGGTCGGCACGTCGAGCATGTGCCGGTGCTCATCAGCCAGCATCGTGCTGCAAAGGCCGCAGCGTTCGACGACCGGCGCCGGCGGCTTCGGCTCGGTCTTGATCAGCCTCCGGAGACGCGACGCGGCAACGGTCATCCGACCGCGGCGGTACGCCTCGGCGTCAGCGTCACCAGTGCCGGCTCCTCCTGCGACTGAGGCTGGTCAGCCTCGACCGCAAGCACGTCTGGCGCCGCTTTCCGAATCGCATCCTCGATTGCGTCCTTCAGCGTCATCGCCGAGGAGGGGCAGCCCTTGCAGCTCCCCTGCATCCGGAGGTGCACCACTCCCTCTTCGATTCGGAGCAGCTCGACGTTGCCGCCGTGCGACTCGAGATAAGGCCGCACTTCATCCAGCGCCGCGAGCACTCGCTCCTCGACCGGCACCGGGTGGAGATCGTGCATCAGCAGGAGGTGGCTGATGAAGGGATCGGCCGCGAGCCGCGCCGGCAGGGCCGGATCGACCGCGTACACCGCCGACATCACCCGATCGAGTCCCTCTCCATACAGCTCGAGCAGAGCGCGCACGGCGCGGAGCGCCTTTTCGCGTGCTATCGCGTCGGGCAGCAGCTCGATATCGGCCAGGCGGGCATCGACTTCTCCCGCCCGGCGCTCGACGGCGCGGTGATCGAGCTCCGCGCCGTCCGTTGCCCGCGCGCTCACCCGCCGGCCCCGAACATCGGCGAGTGAGTCGTTTCGATCGTCTTACCCTGGCCCAGGTACATGTGCACGCCGCAGGGGAGGCAGGGATCGAAGCTCCGGACCGCCCGCATGATGTCGACACCTTTGAACTTGTCTCGGCCGTTCTCCTCGAAGATCGGCATTCCCTGTACCGCGTCCTCGTACGGTCCCGGCACCCCGAACGAATCGCGCGGGCTCGCATTCCAGGGCGTCGGCGGGTAGGGATGGTAGTTGGCGATCTTCTTGTCGCGAATCACGAGGTGGTGGGAGAGCACGCCACGCACCGCCTCGGTGAAACCCACGCCGATGGCCGATTCGGGCACCTTGAAGTCGGTGAACACCTTGGTATTGCCGGCGCGGATCTCCGCCAACCCCTGCTCCAGGAAGTGCATCGCCATCGCCGCGGAGTAGGCCACGAAATAGACCCGGGCGCGGTCGCGCTCGAGGGCGTTGGACCACTGCGGGATCTTCCACTCCAGCATCGTCTCCGGCTGGGTCGGCGTCTTGGGAATCAGGATCTGCACGCTGTGGCCGGTGGACTTGACGTACGGCGTGTCGACCAGTCCAGCGAGCGCCGTGGCCCAGAGTCTGGCGAGCGGCCCGCCTCCCGTATCCAGCGCGAGGAGATCGGTGCTCCGTTTATCATGCCAGCGCGGGCTCATCACCCAGCTGTAGTTGCCACCCTCCTCGAGGTTCCGCTTCTGTGGGTGCGGCAGCGTGGTCTGGTTCCACGGATGCCGGCGGTCCACCGGATTCCCCAGCGGATCCTTCTCCACGAACATCTCCTCATTGGTCCAATCATCGTAGTAGGAGCTTCCCAGCAGAATTCGGATGCCCAGGTTGATGTCCACCAGGTCGGTGGTGACCAGCTTACCGTCCACCACCACACCCGGGGTAACGAACATTTTCCGGCCCCAGTCCGACATGTGGCGATAGTCGTAGTCGCAGTGATCCGGGTCCTGAAATGCGCCCCAGCAGCCGAGCAGGATGCGCCGGCGACCGACCTCCTCATACCCAGGCAGGGCGTCGTAGAAGAAATCGAAGATGTCGTCGTTCAGCGGAACCGTCTTCTTGACGAAATCGAACACCTTCACCAGGCGCACCAGGTAGTCGGTAAAGAGCTGGGGTGTGGCCACGGTGCCGACGCCACCGGGATAGAGCGTCGACGGGTGAACGTGCCGCCCTTCCATGAGGCAGAACATCTCGCGCGTGAGCCGGCTCATCTGGAGCGCTTGCTGGTAGATCTTGCCGACGAACGGATTCAAGGCGCGCATGATGTCGGCGATGGTCTTGTAGCCATGGATATCCGAGTGGGGCGCCAGCGTACTCTCCGCCTTGGCGAGAACCTTTGGGTTGGTGTCCTTCACCACCTGCTCGCAGAAATCCACGAACACCAGGTTGTCCTGGAAGATGGTGTGGTCGAACATGAACTCGGCGGCCTCCCCGAGGTTCACGATCCAGTCGGCGAGATTCGGAGGCTTGATGCCGTACGCCATGTTCTGCGCGTAGATCGAGCAAGTGGCGTGGTTGTCGCCGCAGATGCCGCAGAT
>JACDDX010000078.1 GCA_013816685.1 Gemmatimonadales bacterium | reverse complement strand
CCCCTGCTCCGCCGTCCCCTCGCCGACGGCTTCCTGCTGGGCTTCCTGGTGTCGTGGTCGCAGGTGCCGCTCACCCTGCTGGTGGGTGGCGGCACGGTGCGTACGCTGCCGATCGAGCTGTTCGCGATGGTGCGCTCGGGTCAGGATCCCGCCGCGGCGAGCGCCGCGCTGGTGCTGCTGGCGCCGGCCTTGGTCGCACTCGCGGCGACGCGGCTCGGGGCCGCGCGCACCGCGGTGACCGCGGCGTGACGGGGGCCGAGCGCGGCGCGAGCGAGGCCGGGCTGGTCGTCCGGGGACTCCGTGCGCCGTTCGGGACCGGGCCGGGGCTGGAGGAGATCTCGCTCGACGTAGCGCCGGACGAGCGGCTGGCGCTGGTGGGCGCGTCGGGCGCGGGGAAGACGACGCTGCTGCGGGCGATCGCTGGGCTCGGGCCGGGACGCGCCGAGCGGCTGCTGGTCGGGGGACGGGAGATCGGATCGCTGCCGCCGGAGCGGCGCGGGATCGTGTATCTGCACCAGACCCCGCTCCTGTTTCCCCATCTCAGCGTCGCGGAGAACATCGCCTTTCCGCTCACCGTCAGGGGAAGGCGCGGCGCGGAGGCCGCCGTGGCGGTGCGCGAGGTGATGCAGGCGCTCCGGATCGACGGGCTCGAGCACCGGCGGGTGCAGACGTTGAGCGGGGGGCAGCGCCATCGGGCGGCCCTCGCCCGCGCGATCGTGGCGCGGCCCGCGGTGCTGCTGCTCGACGAGCCCTTTGCGTCGCTCGATCCGGCGTTGCGAGAGGAGGTGCGCGAGGCGGTGCGTGCTGCGCAGGCGGCGTACCGGCCCGCACTGGTGATCGTCACCCACGATCTCGACGAAGCCGGGACGCTGGCCGATCGCATCGGCGTGCTGCTCGGCGGCCGGCTGGCGCAGGCAGGAACCCCCGCCGAGCTCTTCACGCGGCCAGGGACGCTGGCGGTGGCGCGGTTCCTCGGACTCGCCAATGAGGTGGCGGGCGTCGTTACCAGTGATGGAAGCTTTGCCTCACCAATCGGAGTGCTTCCCGTCCGCACTGACCTGGCTCCCGGGCCTGGCATCGCGGTCTTTGCGTCCGGCGCGATTCGAATCGCCGACGATGGTGCAATCGCCGCGCGGGTGCTGGAGCTGCGGCACCGGGTGCAGCAGACGACGGCGGTGGTAGCGATAGGCGAGACCAGGATGGAGGTCGCGCTCGACGCCGGCCGGAGCGTGGCCGTGGGCCAGGAGGTGCGGCTCGCACTCTCCCGAGAGGGCGTGTCGGTGTACCCGCGGGAGCAGCACCCGGTGCAGAGCTCGCGCTTTACCGGCTGAGCTTGAGGGCCTGCATCAATCGCTGATAGCGCGGGGACGATCGCAGCCACGTCGTATAGCCGTCGGTCCCCACCCACAGTACGACCCCGCTACGCTCGGCGGCACAGCGTTCCATCTCCCGTAACGCCGCCGTTTCGTCCTGGAGACCGTAGTACACCAGCGCCACATGGAAGCGGGGCACGTACTGGTGCGTCGCCCGCTCCTCGAGCTCGGCCACGATCGCCATCGCTTTATCGCGCTGGCCGGATCGCCCGTACACGCACCCGAGCGCGCCCAGGAGCAGTGACCAGCGTCCGGAGCGCGCGACGCCTTCGAGGGCCAGCGTCTCCGCCTCCTCATACCTTCCCATCGCGCAGAGCGGGCGAAGAATGATCTCGTAGGCGGGGATGAACTCGGGATCCATCTCCAGTATCCGGCGACACTCCGCCAGCGCCTCCTCGTCACGGCCGGCGTAGTGGAGGCTGCGCGCGATCCCCTGGTGGACGATGAACGCGAGCGGGTCCAGTTCCGCCGCCCGCCTGATCACCTCCAGGCTTTCGTCGTGCCGTCCCATGACGCTCAGGAACTGCGAGTACCAGAGCCGCGCCGGCAGGTGATCCGGTTTGAGCTGCAGCGACCGCCTGAAGAGCCGTTCGGCCGCGGGCCAGTCCCAGTCGTAGAGCATGCCGACCACGGCGAGCGACGAATGCGCTTCGGCCAGAGATTCGTCGATTTCCAGCGCGTGGTTGGCTGCGGCCTTCGCTTTCGGCATTCCCTCGCGCGGCGGTACGCCCCCGAAATAATCGAACCCGAGAATCGCCCATCCATCCGCGATCCCGGCATATGCCAGGGCGAAGCGCGCGTCAAAGCCCAGCGCCTGTTCGAAACACTCGATCCCCTTCCGATAGCCTTCCAGTGTCCGCTTGTTCCCGAAGTAGCGGCCCTTCAGATACGCGCTGTACGCCTCCAGACTCGTCGTGGGGGGTACCACCCGTGGAGACGACGCCTCGCCCACGAGTCGGGGCCTCAGCGTGTTCACGATGGAACGAGACAGTTCGTCCTGCACGTCGAAGATGTCGGCGAGCTGGCGGTCGTACGTCGCCGACCACAGGTGGTACCCGTCGGTCGTGTCGATGAGCTGGGCGCTGACCCTGAGCCGGCTTCCGGCGCGACGGACGCTCCCTTCGAGCACCGCACTCACATTGAGGCGCCGGCCGATCTCGCGGATGTCCGTGTCCTTTCCCTTGTATACGAACGCCGAGGTTCGCGAGGTGACCCGCAGCCCTTCCACTCCCGACAGGGCATTGATCAGCTCCTCTGTCATCCCGTCGCTGAAAAACTCGTTCTCGGGATCGGCGCTCATGTTGACGAACGGCAGCACCGCGAGGGCGGCGACCCGTACCACCGGCGGGGCGGCACTCGGCGCCGGCGTACCATGCTTGAGGTCGCGCTCGGCAAGGCCAAGGGCGAGGACCAGCTGGGCCGCGGTCTGGAAACGGTCGGCGGGGAGCCTGGCGAGCGCACGCGCCGTCACCTGTTCGACCGCCATCGTCGCCGTGACACCTGCCGACCAACAGCTTGGTGCGGGCTCGGTCACTCGCTGGGCCAGGAGCGCGACGGCGGTTTTCGCGGTGAACGGCGCGCGGCCCGCGAGCATTTCGTACAACACGCAGCCGAGCGCGTAGATATCGCTTCGACCATCCAGTGGTTGGTCGGTGGCCTGCTCGGGACTCATGTAGGCGGGCGTGCCCACCAGCATACCGGCTTCGGTGAGCCCGGCCTCGCGGATCTCGACCGCCGCGCTGATGGCTCGCGCGACGCCGAAGTCCGCGACGATCGCGTGGCCCGCCTCCAGGAGGATGTTTTCCGGCTTGATGTCCCGGTGAATCACTCCCTGCTGGTGGGCATAGTCGAGCGCATCGGCCACCTCGCGCGCGATGTGCAGCGCGTCGGTGACGGAAAGCCGGCCCTCCCTGCCGAGGCGATTGCGGAGTGAGCCACCTTCGACGTAGGGAGCGACGTAGTAGAGCAACCCGTCCGCCTCTCCCGAGTCGTAGAGCGGCAGCAGATGGGGATGATGCAGGCGGGCGGCGACTTTGATCTCGCGCAGAAAGCGCTCCGGACCCAGCAGCTCGGTGAACCGGGGCTGGAGCACCTTGAGCGCGACGACGCGATCATGGCGAAGGTCGCGCGAGCGGTAGACCACGGCCATTCCGCCGTGGCCTATCTCCTGATCAATGATGTAGCGGCCGTGGAGCGCGGTCTGAAGCCGATCCAGCAAGTCGAGCACGAGCTCGTCTTTCGATGCGGTCACGCTAGGATACCATTCCCCTCCCGGCAGGGCCAGACCGCATCGATTCCGCATCCTACGCCCGCATGGCCGCCGCCAGCACGCCCGGCACCTTCATCCAGCTGCCCTGTTCCTCGAGCGCGCTCATCCGCGTCATGAGCTGGTGGGCGCTGCGATGGCTTATGGAGTAGGCCGGCTTCGGGGTCGCGGTCAGCGGATGCCGCATGACCGCCTTCTCGATCCCCTCGAGCATGGCCGTGTTGTGCACCCAGCCCGATCCGCTCTGGATGTCGTTGGGTGTGGAGGATGGATGTGCGCCCCACGGCGGCGTGCCGAACGCGAACGCCAGCCCCGACCAGGCGTTGACCGTGACGACGCCGTAGCGGAGCCGGCCGATCGCTCGCTCCACCGCGGCGGCCGTGGTGCGGTCCTTCATGGTCGCCGGATGCACCACCAGTTCCGCCGAGAGCGTGCCCCACATCCGGTCGTTGGCGAAATCGGCGGCCTGCTCCAGGAACTCCAGCGGGTCGGCGCTTCCGACCGCCGTCTCCACGATGATCGGCGCGAACGATTCCTCCGAGAACAGCGGCTCCGCGCCGGCGCCGGCGTCGAGATCCGAAACAAGCGTCCAGGGCAGCGATCCCTCCATGCGCCCGCCGACCCTGGTCATCGCACGTCCGGCGGTGAACCGCTCCCATCGCTCGCGGGCCCCCGGGTAGTACGCCTGCCGGTCCGGCGCCCGTTCGAGCGCGCGGGTGAGCTCGGCGAGAAACCGCTCCCGCAGCTTCCAGTTCCGAGGGACGATGATGACCCGGTTGGCATTGCAGTCGAAGGAAGCGTTATAGGTGAGCCCGCTCGCCACGTCCTCGGCCTGGTACGCCAGCTCCTTCTGGGTGTACGGCCCAGGCACGATCAGCACCGGCGCGACACCGCCCAGCTCGGCGCTGACGGGCTTGTTCATCAGGGGCCGATTCTCCCGCTTCCTGGCATCGCGCCCAGGCCCTGGCGGACCCCAGACGATCTGGTCGTAGGTCCGGTCGGAGCCGGTCATGTGGATCTCGTCGGTCCCCGCGTGGCCGGCGAGGTATGCCCCCTCGTCGGCCCCGCCATACACGATGGCGAGATAGCCGCCGCGGATCGCCTCGGCGTACGCGCGTTCGAGGAAGGGACCGAGATAGGCGTTCACCGGATTCAGCTTCACGATGCACGCCTTGCCCTCATTGAAGATTTTGGTGATCACGTCCTGCGAGACGATCGCGTTCACGTTGCCGGCACCCAGCACCAGCACCACCTGGCCAGCGTGGACCCGGCCCTTGTAGAAGCGGGCGCGTGACGACTCGAGTTCCGCGTCGGTCATGCCGCTCTGGAGGTGTACGTCGACGGTGACCCCTCGGAACAGGGTGCCATCGATCGTACCGGCAGGAAAGACCCGTGCGGTGAGCCGGCCGTCGGCGGTACGGCCGAGCTCGCCCAGAGTCGTGGTGCCGGTGTGCTTGAGCGCCAGCAGCGCCTGCTGCACGAGTCGGAGGTGGCGGATGACGCACCAGGGACCGAGAGACCACTCCTCGCCTTCGAGCGGCGTGTCGAGAGGAATCCCTTTGGCGGCGCAGGCGGCGTGAACACTTTCCCGGGCGACGCCGACGTAGCCCGTCTGCATCGAGCGGGCGAGCGCTACCCGGTCGTCCAGCGAGAGCTTGAGCAGCCGCGACGCGCCTTCGCGGACGCGGGCGACGGCGTCGTCGAGCCGCCTGGCGGTCGACGGGGGCGGCGTGGCCGGCCGGGCCGCGAAGGCGGGAGGAGCGAGCGTGGAAGCGGGTGTCATTGCGGTTCCCTCGCGGCGCCGACGGGGGAGATCGATCCGTCGAACACCAGGCTAATGACCGTGGGAAACGGAAGGCCGGTGAAGTTGATGCTCTCCTGGCCGGTCATCGAGGCCGTACCGGTCGCGCCGGCGAAGCGGCCCGTGCCTCCGGTAAACGTAAGCGTGCCGTTCACAGCGAACTCACCCACCGGGTTCGGCGCGACGATGACGGTGCCGATCCCCGAGTACGTCCCCGAGAGCTGATCGCCGTTGGCGGCGGTCTTGGTGAAGGTACCTCCGGTGAAGGCGCCAGTCGCGAGGTCGAGGCAGTGGCTGTTGGTGATCGTATACCTGCCGACGTGGGTCGCGGTCCCGCCACCGTTGAGCGACACCAGCAGCGTCGACCCGGGACACGACGTCGAGGGCGCGATCGCGCCGCTGGCGTGATACGTCTCATGAAACGGAACCTGTTCCCGGCCTTGCGACATCGCGGCCTGGGTCGTCGGCTCCGACGGAGCGCTGCCGTCGCAGGCAGCGGCGACGGCGCCCGCCAGCAGGGTCAGCGCGATGTGATGGATACGGTGCATGACACGATCCTCCGGATGAATGGCTGCTTGCAGGGCCCGCTCGTGCGACCTACACTAGGCCACACCCGTCAGTCCCCGATCAGCGGCGTATCAGTGAGGCATCCATCGCGCCCAGCATTAGACTCAGGCTTCTCGGCACGCCGGGGCTCGAAGGGCGAGCCGGCCCGGCCAGTACCGCGGTCCCGGGCCAGGCACTCGCGCTTCTGACCATCCTCGCGAGCGCGGGTGCCCGGGGTGTCGGCCGCGACAAGCTGGTCGCTCTCTTCTGGCCCGACGCGGCGGGGGAACGGGCCGCCCATCGGTTGAGCCAGCTCGCGCATTCGGCGCGGCGGGCACTCGGGTCTCCGGATCTGATCGCCGGCTCGACCGAGCTGCGTCTCGACCCCGACCGCATTGCGTGCGACTTGTGGGAGTTCGATGCGGCGCGCCGGAGCGGAGCGCTGGAGGGCGCGGCGGCCCTCTATGGCGGACCGTTTCTGGACGGCTTCTTCCTGTCGGAGAGTCCGGAGTTCGAACGCTGGACCGAATCGCGCCGGTCTGCGCTCGCGCGCGAGTACCAGGAGACGCTGGAGGGGCTGGCAGTCCAGGCGGAGCTGGGCGGCGATCGGCGCGGCGCCGCCGAATGGTGGCGGCGGCTGGCGGAGCACGAGCCGCTGAGCTCGCGGGTGACGATGCATCTCATGACGGCGCTCGCGGCATCGGGGGAGCGAGCAAAGGCGCTGGAGCATGCGCGGGCGTACCAGATCCAGATGCGGGAGGAGCTCGAGGCCGATCCCAATCCGGCGGTGCTCGCGCTGGCGAGTCAGCTCAAGCGGATGGCGACCGCCGCGGGTCCGGACGCGCGCGCGCACGAGACGGCACTGCCCCGAACGTTGTCGCTCGGCGTGCTGCCGCTGGTCGCGCTCGAGGGAGACCGGGAGAGCCGGTCGACGGCGCAGGGGCTGACGGAGGAGCTGACCTCGGCGGCCGCCGAGCTGCCGGGCATCCGGGTGGCGTCGCGCACATCGATCGCGGCGGCGCAGCAGGCGACGACGGACGCGCGGCAGATCGGCGCCCGTCTGGGTCTCGAGGCCCTGCTCGAAGGAACCGTGCGGCAGAGCGGCGGACGGATGCGGCTGACGGTGCGACTCGTGGACGCGCGGGACGGGTGCCAGACCTGGACCGGCCGGTATGATCGCGAGGTGAGTGAGGGATTCGAGGGACAGGAGGCGCTGGCACGCTCAGTGGTGGCGGAGCTGCGGGCGCGTCTGGAGGCGATGGCGAGGCAGGATCCCGAGCTTCACCGGGAGTGAGGTGCGGCTCCCGCCATCAGCGAGTCACAGCTCAGTCTATCAGATCCTGCTATGCCACTGCGCGGATCTCGAAGCAGCAGCGTGATCGCTCGCCGCGGTCGCAGCAGTCGTGCACCGCCACGCCGACGACATGCCGGACGACATCCGGAACGCGGTCGGCACCCACTTCCCGATCGTGCTCGCGCGGTCCGGGGC
>JACDDX010000077.1 GCA_013816685.1 Gemmatimonadales bacterium | reverse complement strand
CGCCAGCACCAGCCCGAAGAGGGTGAGCACGTTGATCGAGAAGCCGAGGAGCAGCAGCCCGAGGAAGGTGCCGACGACGCTGACCGGCACGGCCAGCATCGGAATCAGCGTCGCCCGCCAGCTCTGGAGGAACAGGAACACGACCAGCGTCACCAGGACCAGCGCCTCGACCAGGGTGGTGAGCACCTCCCTGATCGATTCGGTCACGAACGGCGTGGTGTCGAAGGGGACCTTGTAGCTCACGCCCGGTGGGAAGCTCGCGGCCAGCTCGTCCAGCCGGTGCAGCACCGCGGCCTTCACCGCGAGTGCGTTGGCGCCGGGCCGCAGATACAGCAGCATGAACGCCGTCGGCCCGCCGTTCAGGCGGCCGGAGAGGTCGTAGTTCCGTGCGCCGAGGGTCGCCTTGCCGATGTCGCGAATCCGGATCAGCGAGCCGTCGGAGTCCGCCCGCACGACAATGTCGTTGAACTGGTCGGGCGTCTGGAGCCGGCCGAGCGTCGTCACGGGCAGCGTGAGCTGGGTGCCCTGCGGCGCCGGCTCGCGGCCCAGGCGGCCGGCCGGATTGGTGGCGTTCTGCTCCCGGACGGCGTCGCTCACGTCCGTCATCGTCACACCGAGCTGCGCCATGCGGTCGGGATCGAGCTGCAGCAGCATCGAGAATTCGAGACCGGCGAAGACCGTGGCGTTGCCGATGCCGGGCACGCGCTTGAGCTCGTTCTCGAGGTAGAGCTTCATGTAATTCGTCAAATAGGCGGCGTCGTAGCGCGCGTCGGTCGACGACAGCGCCACCACCGAGAGGATGTCGGTATTCGCCTTGACGATCGTCACGCCGTTCTGCCGCACCGCCGCCGGCAGCTGCGGCTCCGCCACCTGCACTGCGTTCTGCACGTCCACCGCCGCCAGGTCCTGGCTCCGGCTGACGTCGAAGGAGATGTTGAGGCTCATCGTCCCGTCGCTCGAATTGGCCGACGAGTAGTAGAGCAACCCCTGGAGCCCGGAGAGCTGCTGCTCGATCGGCGCGGCGACCGCCTCGGCCACGTCCTCGGCGGTCGCGCCCGGATAGACCGCCGTCACCTGCACCGCCGGCGGCGTGATCTGGGGATAGCGCGAGATCGGGAGCAGCCGGATGGCAAAGGCGCCCAGCAGGGTAATGATGATCGAGATGACCGCCGCGAGCACCGGCCGGCGGATGAAGAAGTACTTGATGTCGGGCGCCTCTGCGTCCGTGTGCGGCTGTGTCACCGGGTGGCTCCGGAGCGTGCTGCGGGCGCCTTGGCGCCGACGGACGCGGATGAAAGTGAATCACGGGACGCCAGCGAGTCGACCAGCGCGACCGGCCGCACCGGCTTTCCGGGGGCGACCTTCTGCGCGCCGTCCACGATCACCCGATCGCCGGCGACGAGACCGGTGTCGATGATCCACCGGTCGCCGCTCCAGGGACCGGGCGTAATGTCACGCGCGGCGGCGGTGTCGCCCTTGCCGACGACGTAGACGAACTGGCGGCCGAGCGCCTGCTGCACCGAGCGCTGCGGCACGGCGAGCGCGCTGTCGCGGGCGAAGCCGGCGAGCCGCACCCGAACGAACTGGCCCGGTACCAGCGACCGGTCGGCATTCTTGAACAGCGCCCGGAACTCCTGCGTGCCGGTGGACGCGTCGAGCGACGGCGCCACGAAATCGAGCGTCCCGGTGCGCGGCAGCTCGCTGCCGTCCGCCAGGGTCACCGACACCTTGAGCGCGCTGCCCCGCTGGATCAGCGACCGCGCATTCGGATTCTGCCGCCACTGCAGCAGCTGCTGCGCCGACGGCCGGAAGCTCACGTACACCGGATCGAGCACGTCGATGGTGGTGAGCAGGTCGGCCGGGCCCGTCACCCGCGCCCCGACATCCAGCAGCGTCCGTCCCACCCGTCCGCCGATCTCGGCGCGTACGGTGGCGTCGTCGCGATTCTTCTTCGCCTCGGCGAGGTCTCCCTGCGCGCCCTCGAACTCGGTACGCGCATTGTCCACATCCTGCTGCGCGACAGCGTTCTGCTTGAGCAACGGGTTCAGCCGGGCCACCGTACGCTGCGCGTTCTGGTAGCGCGCCAGCGCGCTCCGATAGGCCGCTGCCGTGCGTACGGGATCGATCCGGTAGAGGACCTCCCCCTGACGGACGGTGGTGCCTTCGGTAAACGGCCGCGCCATGATCACTCCGTCTACGCGCGACCTCACCTCGACCCGGCGGTACGGCTGCACCTCGCCGGTGAGCTCGTACGACTCGGGAACCGACGCGGGAGCAACCGTCACCACTGCCACTTCGGGCGGGGGCGGAGCCGGCGGAGGTGCCTCCTTCTTGCACGCCGCCAGGGCGAGCGGGGCGGCAAGAAGCGGAACCGCCGCGCGGGTCAGCATCCGGAACACTGTTGCGTGACTCACGTGCTCACCTTCCGTCTCTTCGAAGTCTCGTGGGTGGCTGCCGCGCGCTGGGCAATTGCCGGCGTCGGCGCGGCCACATAGCAGTCGATCATGTCGGTCAGGCCCTGGAGCACCAGGTCGCGGTCGGGCATCTCGGGATCGAACTTCCCCACCACCGCCATCTTCTGTGCGGTCCCGAGGAGGGAATAGAGCACCACACGCGACGCGACGTTCGGGTCCAGCGCCTTGAACTCCCCGTTGGCCATACCGGTCTCGAGGATCCGCCCGAAGATGCCGCGCCAGCGGTGGCCGAGCTGCCGGCAGAAGAGCTGGCCCGCGGCGGGGAATTCATCCGCCTCGACCAGCAGCACCTGCATCAGCTCGAGGCGGCCGGGCGTCCAGGCGTGTTCCCAGATGTCGCGCAGAATCACATGGAGCAGATCGCGCATCGGGCCGGTGAAACTGGCCACAGCCGCCTCTTCGCGCTCGACGAATCCGATGAACTGGTCGGCGATCAGCGCCTCGAACAGCTCGCTCTTGCTGCCGAAGTAGTGGGAGACCGTTCCAGAGCAGACCCCGGCCCGTTCCGCCACTTCGGACAGTGTCGCCCGCTGATACCCGAAGCACCCGAACGCGCTTCTCGCCGCGTCCAGAATTTCGCGGCGGCGCTGCTCCGGACGGCGCTGCCACTTGGGAGTGCGATCGGGCTCGTTGCCGTCGATGCTCATACTGCGCCTTCCCTCATGCCGACCTCGCCTGTGGTGTTAATTGAGCGCCCAATTAAATACACCGTGCGCTGGCGCGCAACCCTGCCCTGTCGCCGCCGCTGAGGGCCGTCCTCCCCAACGGCGCCGGTCGGCCGCCTGTATTCCTCCCTCACGCACGCTGGCGGGCGCCGGCCGGAATACATTGAGCCGGTCCCCGAGCCGGGAGGAGTCATACCGAGTGTCCGATCCATCCGAGCCGCGCCATGGCGGTTGATGTCATGCAGGGGCTCGCCCTCGGCGATGCTCGTCCGGCTGATCCCCGCACAATGGCGGTAACCCCCGGGGCCGCCGCACTCGACATGTCCGACGAGGGCGCCGTCGTGCGGCGGGTGCAGCAGGGCGACACCGAGGCCTTCGACGAGCTGGTGCGCCGCTACATGCGCCGGGCCTACGGCCTCGCTTACCGCCTGCTCGGACACCGCGAGGACGCGGAGGATCTGGTGCAGGACGCGTTCATGACCGCACTCCAGCGCATCGAGACGTTCGACGTCACCCGGCCGTTCGGCCCCTGGTTCTTTCGCCTGCTCACCAACCGAGGCCTCAACGCGCGTCAGGCGCGCTTCATCCGCCAGGTCGAGCCTCTCGCCGAGGAGCGCGCCGGGGGGCAGGCATCGCCTCTCGATCTGCTCGAGCGCACCGAGGTGCGGGAGCGCTTTCGCCAGGCCGCCGACGCCTTGCCCGAGAGACAGCGGATCGCCATCGAGCTGTTCGACGTCGAAGGGTTCTCGAGCGCGGAGATCGCCGCGGCGCTGGACATTCCCGCCGGTACGGTGCGGTGGTACGTCCACGAAGCCCGGCGCGCGCTCCGCTCCGCGCTGGAGCCGCTGGCCAACGATCGAGGCGCCGACCATGGCTGAGCCGGAGCGGGAACGCGACCCGCAGGTCGCCGCCGCGCTTCGCGGTCTCGACGACCCCGCGACCCGGAGCCGCGCCGACTGGACCCGCCTCGAGGGGCGGCTGCGTTGGGCCGCGCACCGCCCGCTCCTGGCCCTTCGACGCGGGGGGGCGTGGTGGGAAGAAGCCGCACACTGGGCCAGGACGGTGATTCCCCTGGCCGCCGCGGCCGGACTCGCCGCGCTGCTGCTCATCGCCCGCGCGGGTGGAAAAGCCGACGCCGATGCCGCTCTGGCGACCGACGCGCCCACCTTTTACGGTGCGCTGGGCGATTCCGACAGCGAACGCCAGCTGGTAGACGCGACCATGGGAACGCTGCAAGCCGATCTCGCGGTGGCCGATACGGAGGGCCGATGAGCTCCCGTTCGAAAGCCGCGCTCGTCCTGGTCCTGTTGACGGTGGCGGGCCTGCTCGCCGGTGTCGCGCTCGACCGGTTCGTGCTCCAGCGCGGTCATGGCGATGGCGGGGCCCGTCGGGGTCCGGATCTGGTCCGCCCGGTGAGTCCGGAGCAGGAGGTAGCCATGCGCCGCGGCTTCAGCCGGCGGCTGACGCGTCAGCTCGACCTGACGCGTGACCAGCAGGCCCGGGTGGACGCGATTCTCGCAGGCCAGGCCGGCGAATGGCGTCGGCTGCGTGCGGACGTACGGCCGCGCCTCGAGCGCATTTTCGCGTCCTTCCGCGACAGTATGGACACCGTGCTGCGCCCCGAGCAGCGCGTGCGCTTCCATCAAATGCGGCGTGAGCGGCACCGCTCGGACTGACGCCGCCCACGCCCCTCCAGACCATGCTCACGCCTCCAGCTCGTCGCGGGGCCCGCAACCCGCGCGCAACCCTCGTCGTTTCGAGCGCAGTCGCTTTCGCGCTCCTGGCGAATCCCGTCGCCGCGGCAGCCCAGCGCGGCGCGGGTGGCTCGCAGTCCACTCCCGCGGGAGCCTCCGTCACGCTGGCCGAAGCGATCCGCCGCGCCGAGCGGGTGCAGCCCGACGTTGCGCAGGCGCGCGCGGCAGTGCAGACCGCTGGCGCCGAGGTGCGCAATGCCTGGGGAGCCTGGCTGCCGACGGTCACCGTGAGCTCCACCGGCAACGATTTCTTCTCCGAAGGGTCGTCGCGCGTGGACCCGGTTACCGGCCAGGTCACGACCGGCAATTCCAGCAACAAGAGCGTGAGCGCGGCCGTCGCGGCGAGCCTGGATCTCTTCACCGGCTTTCGCCGCGGCGCCGACATGCGGGCCGCACGCGCGGGCGCGACTGCCGCCGACGCGTCGTTCATCGATGCGCGATATCAGCAGGCGCTCACGACCACCAACCAGTTCTTCGACGCGCTCGCCGCACGCGAGCTCGTGCGAGTGCGCGGGGCGAGTGTGGCCCGTGCTGAGGAGCAGCTCAAGGTCGCGACCAACAAACTGCACGCCGGCTCCGCCACGCGCTCGGATTCACTGCGTTCGCTCGTCAACCTCGGCACCGCCCAACTCGACCGGCTCGACGCCGAGCGCGATCTGGCCACTGCCGAGGCCAACCTGGGACGACTCATCGGCGCAACCGGGCGTGTACAGGCCGCGGATGACTCCGCCTTCTACGACCTTCGCCCAACCGTCGACACCGCCGCGCTGCGAGTGGAGGTCGAGGCGCAATCGCCGCAGGTCAGGAGCGCCGCGGCGAGCGCGACCGCCGCACGCGCCTCGCTCTCGGCGTCGAAGGCGGCGTACTGGCCGAGCCTCACCCTGTCCGCCAACTCCGGCTGGAACGGCAGCCAGATCAACGACTACGACTTGCTCAACCAGCGACAGGTCAGTCTCCGCCTCAGCTGGAATCTGTTCAACGGCTTCGGTCGCGAGCTCGCCATCGCGCAGGCGCGCGCTAACGCCGAGGTGGGTGACGCCCGGGCGTCCGAATCGCGGCGGCGCGTGCTGGCCGATCTCACCTCGCAACTGGCCGAGCTGGATGCGGCCGAGGCGCGCATCGGCATCACCCGGACGAGCGTCGCCGCCGCGACCGAAGACGTGCGCGTTCAGCAGGAGCGCTACCGCGTGGGTCTCGGCACCATCGTCGAGCTGCTCACCTCCCAGGAGGCACTCTCACAGGCGGAGGTGGATCTCGTGAATGCGCGTTTCCAGTACCTTCGCGCCAAGGCGCAGCTCGAAGCGCTGGCAGGCCACGCCCTGTGATCCGGACCACCGCCGCGCTACTCCTGCTGCTCGGCGCCTGCAAGCAGGAAACGCCGGCGCCTGTCTACGAGGCCGTGCCGGTCCAGCGCCGTGACATCGTCGTCTCGGCGCAGGCATCCGGATCCGTGCAGCCCGACACGACGGTGGAGGTTAAATCGAAGGCTTCCGGCGAGGTGCTCGAGCTGCGGGCCGAGACCGGTCAGGTGGTGAAGCGTGGCGCGCTGCTGCTCCAGATCGATCCACGCACCGCGCGCAACGCGCTTGCGCAGGCACAGGCGAACCTCGACGTCGCTCGGGCGCAGCTCGCCAACGCCACCAGTCAGAAGGCCCGCGCCGATGCGCTGTTCAAGTCGCAGTCGATTACCCAACAGGAGAGTGAAGCGGCCGTCCTTGACTTCGCCAATGCGAAGGCGGCGGTGGTCAACGCCCGTGTGGCGGTGGATAACGCGCGGATTCAGCTCGAGGACACCGATGTCCGCGCGCCGATCGCCGGGACGATCATCGAGAAGGATGCCGAGCGGGGACAGGTCATCAGCTCGGCGACGTCGAACGTGAGCGGCGGGACCGTGCTGATGAAAATGGCCGATCTGCGGCTGGTGCAGGTGCGCACCCTCGTGGACGAGACTGACATCGGCAAGGTGACACCGGAGCAGCGCGCGACCGTCACCGTCGACGCCTATCCCGAGCGTCCCTTTGAAGGACGCGTAATCAAGATCGAGCCCCAGGCCACCGACACGCAGAACGTCACGATGTTTCCGGTCCTGGTCCGGATAGAAAATCGCGATGGCCTGCTGCGTCCCGGCATGAACGCGGAAGTCGAGATCCACGTGGGGCGTCGCGATCGCGTGCTCGCCGTCCCGACCTCCGCCCTTCGCACCCAGCGTGACGTCGCCTCTGCCGCCCAGGTCCTCGGCCTCCGGGCGGACGCTGTGCAGCAGCAGCTCGCGGCTCAGACACCGGCGCGGACTGCGTCGTCCGACAACCGGAACAGCGGCACCGGCGGCGGGCGCTACATCGTCTTCGTGAAGCGAGGAGGCGCGCCCCGGCCAACCTGGATCCGAACCGGACTCAGCGATCTCGACTACAGCGAGGCGTTGAACGGGGTGAGCGCCGGCGATTCCGTGCTGGTGCTGCCCAGCGCGAGCCTGGTCGTCCAGCAGCAGGAAATGCAGATACGGATCCAGCGCGCCACGGGCGGGGGTGGCGTGCCGGGGATGCAGCAGCAGGGCGGCAGCCAGAGCGGCAGGCAACGCGGCGCGCGGGGGCCGCAGGGGAC
>JACDDX010000076.1 GCA_013816685.1 Gemmatimonadales bacterium | reverse complement strand
GCGCTCGCATCCCCGCGCGACGAGGTCCGCCGAGCTGAGTACCGGCGCGACAACGCGCGCAACCGACCGGCGAGCCAGCCCTCGCGCTCACCCGCGCGCCGGACCGGTACGCTGCCCGACACCGGCGAGCCAAAGATCGTTCAGAAGGTGCGGGGACAGTTCGCGAGCTGGGCCGCGGTGTCGCTCGGCTGCGTGGGCATCAACGTCGCCACCGGAATCCACGACCCCTGGTTTCTCTTCCCGACCTTCGGCATGGGGATCGGGCTGCTGCGAAATTACGCCACGCTCTGGCAGACGGGATACAGCTGGCGGGACGTGCTGCGGCGGCCACCTGCCCCGGAATCAGTCGAGGCGACGCTCGCCCGGGGCGGCGCGCAACCCAGCGAACTGCCGCTGCCGTCGGCCGATGAATATGGCGCGCAGCTCGGGCCCGTCCTCCAGGCCCACGGCGATCGCGCGGCGATCTTCAAGCTGGTCGAGAAGCTGCCGCCGACCGAACGGCAGATGCTGCCCGAGATCCAGAGCACGGTGGACGGGCTCTACGGCCGGGCCACCGATCTCGCTCGCACCCTGCACGCCATGGACAGCAATCTGGACGACGAGGGCGTCGCCCGGCTCGACGAACGCATCGGCGCCCTCCGTCGAGAGCCGGACGACGTCGAGCGTGCGCGCCGGCTGGTCCTGCTGCAGCGCCAGCGGCAGACGATCGCGGACCTGCACGGCCGCCGGGCCGCCGTGGAGCAACATCTCGAGAGCTGCGTGCTGGCGATGCAGAACGTGCGCTTCGATCTGCTGCGACTCCGTTCGGCCGGCGTTGCCGCGGTGCTCGGTGACCTGACGCAGGCCACACAGCAGGCCAAGGCACTCTCCCGGGACGTCGACAACGCGATCGCGGCCGCGGGCGAGATCCGCGAGGCGCTGAAATAGCTTTGCTAGAAGCGGAGCAGCTCCTCGATTGCGGCCCGGATGGTGTCCACCTGCGGAAGAATGACGTCCTCGAGCTCGGGCGCGTACGCGACGAAGGTGTCCGTCGCGGCGATCCGGCGTACTGGCGCATCCAGCCAGGCGAACGCCTCGTCCGCGATGCGCGCCGCGATCTCGGACCCGTAGCCCCAGGACAGCGAATCCTCATAGGCGACGAGCACCCGGCCAGTCTTCCGCACCGAGGCATAGATCGCGTCCCAGTCCACCGGTGACAGCGAGCGCAGGTCGATCACGTCGGCGTGGATACCGGCTTGTTCCTCGAGCTGACGGGCCGCGATGAGTACGCGCTGCACCACGGCGCCGTAGGTCACCACCGTGACGTCGGCGCCCTGGCGCACGAGTCTCGCCTTGCCGAACGGAATCATGAAGTTCGGCCCGGGATTGGGCGCCTTGTTGTAGGTCTGGCGGTAGAGATGCTTGTGTTCGAGGAACAGCACCGGATCGTCCGACCTGATGGCAGTGCGGAGCAGCCCGTTGGCGTCGAGGGCGGTGCTGGGGCAGATGACCCGGAGCCCCGGCACGCCGGTAAAGATCGCGGCGCCGGTCTGGGAGTGGTAGACGGCGCCGCCCTTGAGGTATCCGCCATACGTCACCCGCACGACCACCGGCGAGCTGAACGCGTTGTTCGACCGCCACCGCATCAGCGCCAGCTCGTTGCGGATCTGCATGTAGGCGGGCCAGATGTAGTCGAAGAACTGGATCTCGACCACCGGCTTGAGCCCGCGCGTCGCCAGACCGATGGCCCGACCGATGATGTTGGCCTCGGCGAGCGGCGAGTTGTACACCCGCTCGCCGCCGAACGCGCGCTGCAGTCCCCAGGTGACCTTGAAGACCCCTCCCTTCCCCTTCACGTCGCCGAGACTCGCCTCGCGGCTGCAGTCGGCGACGTCCTCGCCGAAGACCACGATCCGCGGATCGCGCCCCATCTCGTCGCGCAGACAGAGGTTCAGCAGATCCACCATCGTCGTCGGGTCGCCGGCGAATCGGGGATCGTCCTCGGTATCGAACTGTTCGGAGGTGGGATCGACGTCGGGCGAGTAGACGTAGTCGTAGATCGTCCCGGTGCCCGGCTGCGGAGAGCCCAAGGCGGTCTCAACCGCTGCCGCCACCTCGGTCTCCACGTCCTGCCGGATGCGATCGAGCTCGTCCTGCGTCGCGACGCCCAGCTCGATCAGGTGCAGCGGGAAACGCAGCAACGGATCGCGCTCGGCATCCGCCCGTCGCTCCTCGGCGCTGCGGTACTGGACCTCGTCGTCGGAAAGCGAGTGACTGTAGGGCCGGATCACATGGGCGTGGACGAGCGCGGGGCCCTTCCGCGCACGGGCATATTCGACCGCCTTCGACATCGCATCGAACGAGGCGAGCGGATCGCAGCCGTCCACTTCCTGGATGAACAGACCGGGGAACCCGACGACCAATTTGCTGATGGAGCCACCGGGGGTGTTGACCTCGACCGGGACGGAGATGGCGTAGCCGTTGTCCTCGACGAGGAAGACGACCGGGAGCTTGAGATTGGTGGCGCTGCTCAGCGCCTCCCAGAACTCGCCTTCACTGGTGGTGCCGTCACCGGTGGTGCAGAGCACGACCTCGTCACCGTGGAAACGCTCGCCCTGATCGGCCAGTCCCTGGATGGTCGAATAGCGCAGCCAGGCTTCGGCGCAGCCGACCGCCTGGAGAAACTGGGTGCCGGTGGGGCTCGACGCGCTGACGATGTTGAGCCGCTGGTGTCCCCAGTGCGAGGGCATCTGGCGGCCACCGGAGTTCGGATCGGCCGCGGCGCCGACCGCGCTCAACAGTTGCTCGGCGGCCGTCATGCCGAGCCCCAGACAGAGGGCGCGGTCGCGATAGTAGGTGTAGAACCAGTCGTAGCCGGGACGGAGTGCCCTGGCGGCCGCGGCGAGCACCGCTTCGTGGCCCGCGCCGGATATCTGAAAGAAAATCCGGTTCTGCCGCTTGAGCTGGATCTCGCGGTCGTCGACCCGCCGCGCCAACAGCATGACGCGGTACAGATCGAGCAGGTCCGCCTTTTCCAGCTTCGCGGAAGCCCGGGCACGTGGAGAAGTGCGAGTGGCCATGAAACTCGGGGCTGAGGGGCAGGGTCACGAGACTGGGCGTCGGCGAAAGATAGCCCGCAAGAGAAATGGCGGCATGGACGCCTGGGAGTGGCTAACGATAGGGATGCGACCCCTGCCTCGCGCTACCCGCAGCGCCTCCCGGCCCGCGCCCGCTGTGTCAACGACTCCGGTCACCTCACCGGTTGAAATAGGGGCTCGGGCCAGCACCGAGCATTCTCCTGAGCCGCTGCACGCCGACCGCCCGCTTGGGATCGACTCCGGATGAGCCTCCTTGCCTCGTTCGTAATTCCTTCGATGTACGAGGGCTCCGCTGCCTGGGCTGAGAGCCGACTGCGAGTACCGATGCACCGGCGCAGTCTGCCCTCCAGAGGGTTCGGGACCGTCGTAGCTCCCTGCGTGGAATTGAGGTAGCGCCATTCAGGCAATGCCTGCCGGACCTCGTTGAGCGGCACTCGGCGCGGGAACATCTGAAGACCGTGGATCGCCGCCATGTACTTGCCATACCATGGTCACCTTTGGTGTCGTTGCGCCACGGGGCCTCAGCCACAACACCGGAGGTCACGAACGCCGATAGGGGACCGACCACGTCGAGTTTCCCTCTGCCGACAGCTGCTCCCGAGAGGACCGCGAGGTGAGGGTTGGGACTCCCCTGAAGGACGTGTAAGGCCGGCCCACGAGCCGGCATTCGTTGACCCATGCGTGCTCCTTAAACCTGCACTGCGGCTGTTGGCTCTCGCGGGGGCGGCTATTCAACTGAGGATGCAGCAGCTGATGATGCCGCAGCATTGTCAGGCACTGTTGAGCCCGGCCGACCTACGGACGCTGAAACACGATCTTGCCGCCGACGATGGTCGTACGGACCCGGACCCGGTCCAGCCGCTCGGCAGGCACGGCGGTCAGATCGCCGTCGAGCAGGACGATGTCGGCCAGGTAGCCGGGCGCGAGCCGGCCGCGCGACCGCTCGGCAAATGCGGCATACGCGTCGCCGGCGGTGTAGGCACGGAGCGCCTCGTCCACCGAGATCTTCTGGTCCGGAAGCCACCCGTCGGGATGTTTGCCGTCGAGGGTGCGGCGGGTCACGGCGGCGTAGATGCCGAGCAGCGGATCGAGCGGCGCCACGCTCCAGTCCGAGCCGAACGCGAGCCGTGCCCCGCGGCGAAGCAGCGAGCGGAAGACGTAGGTGCCTTTCAACTGTTCGGGCCCGATACGCTTCTCGGCCCAGCGCCCGTCATCGATGGCGTGATACGGCTGCATGGAGGCGATGATGCCGTCGCGCGGAATGGCGTCGATCTCCTGCGGCCGGAGATGCTGGGCGTGCTCGATCCGGAAGCGGCGGTCACGCGGCCCGTGCGCCCGGGCCACGCTGTCGTAGACGGCGACGACGATGGCGTTGGCGCGCTCGCCGATGGCGTGCACCGCGACCTGGAGCCCGGCGGCATCGGCGCCGCCGATCCGGGCGCGGAGCGAGTCTTCCGGCGTGACCAGCAGGCCGCTGGTGCCGGGTGCGTCGCGATAGGGCTGAAAGAAGAGGGCGGTCGTGGAGCCGAGCGATCCATCCACGTAGCCTTTGACGCCGGCGGCGCGGAGCCAGTCGTCGCCCGGGCCCGCGGCGCGCACCGTGTCGGCCATCGCGCGCCAGAACTCCAGGGGCACGTAAACCGCGACCCGGGTCGTCATGGTGCCGGCGGCACGGGCTCGCCGGAGGGCGGCCAGCTCGAACCATGGCACCGATACGTCCGAAACCGCCGTCACCCCGTGACTCGCCGCCCAGCGCATCGCGCGGGCGACGGCCGAGTCGGCCTGCGAGGGAGATGGCGTGGGGATGACGGCGTAGACCGGCGTCTGCGCTTCGTCCTTCAGCACGCCGGTGGGCTCACCCCCCGGCGTGCGAACGATGGTACCGCCCGAAATGTCAGGGCTCGATCGTCCGAGGCCGGCACGACGCAGCGCCTCGCTGTTGGCCAGGGCCATGTGCCCATCGAGCCGGTTGATGAAGACGGGATTGTGCGGCGTGACCGAATCGATCCAGCCCCGCTCGGGCAGCGGCGCGCCGGCCCAGCGCTCGTGATCCCAGTCGCCGCCCGTGATCCACTCGCCCGGCGGCAGCTTCGCCGCGTACGCCTTGAGCCGGGCAATGAATTCGGCTGGCGTCGCGGCATCGCGAAGCTCCACGTTGGCCAGCTGCATCCCGCCGCTGAGGAAGTGGGTGTGCCCGTCTTCCAGGCCGGGCGTCACCATCGCGCGGCCGTTGGCGAGGACGCGAGTCCGCGGACCGATCCGCCGCGCCACCGACGCGCTGTCGCCTACCGCCACGATGCGGTCGCCGACCACCGCCACCGCGCCAGCCCACCGCTGGGCCGAGTCGCCGGTCCAGACCCGCCCGTAGACGACCATGTCGGCGGGGGCGGCCGCGGCGCCGCGGACCTCGGCGGACGACGTCCCGGAGCGGCTGCCGCATCCGAGCGCCAGCACCAGCTGGACGACGAGCCAGGCGGATGACGCCGAAGCGCGCATATCAGCGGCCTCGCGTGATGCGGCGAAGGGCCTCGAGCTTTTCGAGTGCGGAGCCACCCGACGCGGCAGGTGCGACCGAGAACAGATCGCGAATGTCGAGCAGGATCTCCAGCATGAGCTGGTCGCGGACGTAGGCACTCTCCAGATCGATCACGCGGGTCGCTTCACCGGCCTTGGTGGCGCGATCGTACGATTCGCGGTAGATGGATTCGAGGTTGGCGAGAATACGGTCGCGGGAACGCATAGGTGCTGCCAAGCATATACCTTTCGGCGGGCTTCGCCAACCGAGAGGTGTGCATGTCTCTGCAAGGCAAAACAGTCCTCTTTTTCGCAGGACCGCTCTATGAAGATCTCGAACTCTGGTATCCCAAGATCCGCCTGGAAGAGGAAGGCGCCACCACCATCGTCGCGGGCACCGGGGAGCGCACCTATCAGGGCAAGCGCGGCTATCCGCTCACCGTCGACGCGAACGTGGACGAGATCTCCGCCGAGGGGTTCGACGGGCTGGTGATCCCGGGCGGCTACGCGCCCGACGTCATGCGACGATCGCAGCGGCTGCTGGAGATCACCCGCCAGATCTTCGCGGCCGGCAAGCCCGTCGCCTTCATCTGTCACGCGGGCTGGGTGCCGATTTCGGCCGGCATCGTCCGCGGCAGGAGGGGCACGAGCGTCGGCGCCATCCGGGACGACCTGGTGAATGCGGGCATGCGGTGGGAGGACAGCGCGGTGGTGGTCGACGGCAATCTCATCTCGTCGCGCACCCCGGCCGATCTCCCGGAGTTCATGCGGGCGCTGATTCGCGCCCTGGCCGCGCGCCCGGCGGCTGCAGCTGCCGGCGCGACGGAGGAGGCCGGCGCTCGCACCGTTGCCACCGTGGCCTGACGGCGGTGGCATTGGGAGAGGCGCAGCGGCGGGTGGACGCCTGGATCGGTCTGTTCGAGGAGGGGTACTTCCATCCGCTCACCAACATGACGCGACTCGCTGAAGAGGTCGGCGAGCTGGCGCGCGAGGTCAACCACCGCTTTGGGCAGAAAACCAAGAAGCCCGACGAGACGGACGGCGACCTCGCGCTGGAGATGGCCGACATCCTGTTCGTGCTGATCTGCATGGCCAATCGTGAAGGGATCGACCTGGACGACGCCTTCGACCGGATGATGCGGAAGGTGGAGGCCAGGGACGCGTCCCGCTGGACCCGCAAGGGTTAACGCACGCGCCGAGTCGGCCGCCCTACTCCCAGTGCGCCGGGGCGGTTTCCAGCTCCTCCAGCAGCGCCCGATAACTCTCGTAGCGGTCGGTCCGCACTTCGCCCCGCGCGACCGCTGCGAGCACCGCACAGCCCGGCTCGCTCCGGTGCCGGCAGTCGGGAAAGCGGCACTCATCCAGCAGTCCGCGAAATTCGGGAAAGCATGAGGCGAGCTCGCGCGGCTCGATGCCCCACAGCCCCACCTCGCTGAACCCTGGCGTGTCCACGAGATAGCCGCCGCCGTCGAGCGGCAGCATGACGGCCGACACGGTCGTGTTGCGTCCCCGCCGGATCTTGGCGCTGATCTCGGCGGTCCGAAGCCGCAGTCCGGGCTGCAGCCAGTTCAGCAGACTCGACTTGCCGCTGCCGCTCGGCCCGGTCACCACTGAAATCCGTCCGGCGAGCGCGGCGGCGAAGTCGGCCATCCCCTGGCCGGTGCGTACGCTCGTCGAATGGACCGCGTAGCCCGCCTGGCGGAATCGTGCGGCGAGCTGATCGGGGGCGGCCAGATCCACCTTGTTGATCACCAGCGCCGCCGAAATCTCGTTGGCTTCGGCGACGACGAGCAGGCGGTCGAGGAGCTGCGGGATCGGCAGCGGATCGAGGATGGCGGTCACGACCATCACCTGATCCACGTTGGCGGCGACGGCGCGGGTGCCCCGCCCTTCCGGCACGCGC
>JACDDX010000075.1 GCA_013816685.1 Gemmatimonadales bacterium | reverse complement strand
GCGTAGACGCCACCAGATGACGGCCTCCCTGCCGGTCCAGTCTGAACACGAGCTGCTCAAGCCCCTTGGGCAGCAGCCGGCGCTGCGCGCTGACGAGTTGCCAGAGCCGCATCAGCGACGGCACCGTGATGTGGCACCAGCGAAGATCGAAGACGTCGTCCGGCCGTTCGAGCGGATGAAGCCCGATCCTTCGGCCGCCGGACGCTACGGCCAGGGTGATCCTGGTGCGATAGTCGAACGCCTCCGGCGCGGGCTCGATGACGGGATCGGCGACGTCGAACCGCGCGAGCCGGCGGAGCGCGTCGCCGACGAACCCGCGCCGAGCCTCGAGCTGGGCTGGCAGCGACAGATGCTGGAGCTGACAGCCGCCGCAGGAGTCCCGGGTATAGTGCGGGCAGCGCGGCTCCACGCGGTCCGGCCCCGGCTGCAGCAGCTCGCCGAGCCGCGCGCGCGCGAACCGTCGGTGCGTGCGGAGCATCGCGGGCGTCATCAGATCGCCAGGCGCGGTGCGCGGCACGAACACCATGCGGCCGTCCTCCAGCCGGCCGACGCCATCGCCACCGGCGGCGAGCCGCAGGATCTCGAGGGGACGTGCGGTCATGATCCGCGGAGCGACTCTCGCCGGGCCGCCCATGCCCAGCCACCCTCCGTCCCGCCTCCCTCTGCTGCGGCGCCCTGGACCGTGCCGCTTCCGTTGGCCGTCGCAGCCGGACGCCGGCTCTGGCGGGCCACGTCCTCCGCCAGCGCGGCCGCCACGATCACCTCCAGATCGGCATCGCCGGCTGGCGGGGCGATCAGGTCGGCACGCCGCTCGAGAAACTGGATGTCCACGTCTCCGCGCCGATAGGCGTCGTCATCCATCAGCCGGCGGTGGAAGCGCTGATTGGTCCCGACCCCGGTCACGACCAGCTCATCCAGCGCCCGCTGCATCCGCGCGATCGCCGCTGGCCGGTCCGGCGCCCAGACGATCAGCTTCGCGAGCATCGAGTCATAGTACAGCGTGACCTCGTCGCCGGCCTCGACGCCTGCGTCCCAGCGCACGCCCGGCCCCGACGGGGGCCGCAGATACGCAATCCGACCTGTGGTCGGCAGAAACCCCGAGGCCGGGTCCTCGCTCGTGATCCGGCACTCGATGGCCCAGCCGGAGGGCACGCGCGGGCCGTCCGACACCCGCATCGGCTGGCCCGCGGCGATGCGGAGCTGCTCGCGCACCAGATCCACCCCGTACACCAGCTCGGTGACGGGATGTTCGACCTGGATCCGGGTATTCATCTCCAGGAAATAGAACTCGCCGTCGGCGCCCAGAAGAAATTCGCAGGTGCCCGCGCCGCGGTAGCCCACCGCTGTCGCCGCCGCGACTGCCGCCGCGCCCATTCGTCCGCGGAGCTCGGCGTCGACCGCGACGGACGGCGCCTCCTCGACCAGCTTCTGGTGCCGGCGCTGGATCGAGCACTCGCGCTCGCCCAGGTGAATGGCACGACGCGCGTCGGCCAGGACCTGGATCTCCACGTGCCGGGGCCGCTCGATGAACTTCTCCAAGTACACCGACGCATCGCCGAACGCCTTGAGCGCCTCGCGTCCCGCCGCGGCGAGCGCGGGCTCCAGCGATGCCGTCTCGCGCACCACCCGCATGCCCTTCCCACCGCCGCCGGCCGCTGCCTTCACCATCACGGGGTAGCCTAGGTCCCGGGCCACGTCGCTGGCCTCGGCCGGCGTGAGCGCCCGCTCCGCACCGGGAACCACTGGCACGCCGGCCTCGCGCATCCGCCGCCGAGCCTCGGTCTTGTCGCCCATGGCGCGGATGGCCGCCGCCGGCGGACCGATCCAGACCAGGCCCGCCTCGACCACCGCTTCGGCGAAGGCCGCGCGCTCCGCCAGAAAGCCGTAGCCCGGATGCACCGCGTCCGCCCCCGTGTCGCGCGCCGCGGCGATCAGCCGCTCGATGACCAGATAGCTCTCGGCGGGCCGCGGCGGCCCGATCGCAACGGCACGGTCCGCGGCCCGCACGTGCGGACTAGACCGGTCGGCGGTCGAGTAGACCGCCACGGCTTCGATCGCCTCTTCATGGCAGGCACGGATTATCCGGAGCGCGATCTCGCCCCGGTTCGCGACCAGCACGCGATTCACCGGACTGCGCTCCGACTGGTGTTCCGGGTGGTGCGCGGGCACACCGATTGGATCAGCGGCAGGCGGGCGGGGGCGGATCTCCCACCGGACGGAGGGTGCGGCACAGGAGGGCGTTGTAGCGGGCGGCGCGCTCGTACACCGAGCGCACGTCGCGGACCCAGGGGGAAGAATCGTCATGTGAGGCGGCGACGAGCTCGATGATCGAGAGCCCGCTCACGTCGGACGGCAGGGGAGTGCCGTTGGTTCCGGTGGCGGGCCCCCCGCCGACGCGCACCAGTCGCACCGTGTGCCACGCAAGCGTGGGCGCGGCCGCCGTGTCGGCGCCGGGCGAGAGGCAGAGGGAGCGCCGGGCCGCAATGCTGCCGAGCGCGCCCTTGACCGGCAGCGCGGGATCGGCGCCCATCGCGGCGGCCATGCGCTGGCGGTAGAGCGAATCGGTGGCGTAGAGGTCGGAGCGCAGCGGGATGATCGTGGCGGAGGAAGGCGTCACCGAGCCGTACCACACCGACAGGGCTTCGAGATCGCCGCCTGTCAGGAGCACGCCGCCGGCCGGACAGGAGCGCAGCAGATTGTCGCCCAGCTCGAGGAGATAGGCTGGCAGCGGAGTGGGCGGCTGCCGACCCCGCGACCGCACGGCAATAGTCCAGCCCGAATCTTCGGCGAGCATGACCGCGCGTTCGAGCTCGGTGAGCCCGCCGTAGACCACGCCCGAATCCACCGACAGGCGAGCCGACTGCTCCAGCGCGGTTTCGGCGAAGTCGAGGTAGAGCCAGCCGTCGGGATCACCGCCGTGACCTTCCCGGTGCCAGTCGCGCGCGCTGTATAAGTAGAGGCGGCCGAGCTGAAACCAGGCTCGGCCGTCGTCGGGTGCAGTGGCGAGATAGTGGCCGAGGAGATCGATGGCGGAGCTGCGATCGCCGGCACGCTCGAGCTCGGCGGCGCGCGGTGCGACGTTCGGGTCGATGGCCGCCTGAGCACCCAGCCGACCTCCGAACGTCAGGACCAGCATCGTCACCGCACTCAGAATTCTGCGTATCGACCGGGCGTGACACATGTGTGACAAGATGCCAGACCCGGCCGCCCTTGGCTAGTAGTTGGCCGGCCGCGGCTCACAGCGGAATGTTGCCGTGCTTCTTCGGCGGGTTCCGATCCCGTTTGGTGCGGAGGGTACCGAGCGCCTCGATCAGCCTCGGCCGGGTGTCGCGCGGGTCGATCACGTCGTCGATGTAGCCGCGAGCGGCGGCCGCGTACGGGTGCGCGAATTTCTCGGTGTACTCCGCGATCCGCTCCGCCGTAGCCGCCGCGCCGTCGGCCGCGGTGGCGATCTCCTCGCGAAAGAGAATCTCAACCGCGCCCTTCGCACCCATCACCGCGATCTCGGCGGTTGGCCACGCGAGGTTCACGTCGCCCCGGATGTGCTTGGAGCTCATCACGTCGTACGCGCCGCCATACGCCTTCCGCGTGATCACGGTCAGCTTGGGGACGGTCGCTTCGCAATACGCGTAGAGCAGCTTGGCGCCGTGGCGGATGATGCCGCCATGCTCCTGTGCCACGCCGGGCAGAAAACCCGGCACGTCCACGAAGGTCACCACCGGCAGGTTGAAGCAGTCGCAGAAGCGGATGAAGCGCGCCGCCTTGACCGACGCGCTGATGTCGAGCACGCCGGCCAGCACCGCCGGCTGGTTGGCGACGACTCCCACCGGCTGGCCGCCAAGCCTGGCGAAGCCGGTCAGGATATTCTCGGCGAAGCCCTGCTGCACCTCGAGCCAGCCCCCGTCGTCTACGACCCGGCGAATGACGTCGTGCATGTCGTAGGGCCGGTTGGCACTGTCGGGAATGATGTCGAGCAGCGCCTCGTCCCGGCGATCGGCCGGATCGGCCGTCGGCCGGCGGGGCGGATCGTCGAGGTTGTTGAGCGGGAGGTAGCCCACCAGCTCGCGGAGCGCGCCGAGGCACTCAGGCTCGCTCTCGCGGACGAAATGCGCGACGCCCGAGATGCCGCCGTGGGTGTCCGCGCCGCCCAGGTGATCGAAGCTCACGTCCTCGTGCGTCACCGTCTTCACGACGTTGGGTCCGGTGACGAACATGTGGCTCACGCCGCGCACCATGAAGACGAAGTCGGTGATGGCCGGGCTGTAGACCGCGCCACCGGCGCAGGGGCCGAGGATGGCCGAGAGCTGCGGGACGACGCCGGACGCGAGAGTGTTGCGGAGAAAGATGTCGGCGTACCCGCCGAGCGACGCGACGCCCTCCTGAATCCGCGCGCCCCCCGAATCGTTGAGCCCGATGATCGGGGCGCCATTCCGAACGGCCAGGTCCATCACCTTGCAGATCTTGGCCGCGTGGGTCTCGCTGAGCGACCCGCCGAACACGGTAAAGTCCTGGCTGAAGACGTAGACGAGACGTCCGTCGATGCGGCCATGGCCGGTGACGACCCCGTCGCCGGGGTAGATCTGCGCGTCGATGCCGAACTCCGTCGAGCGGTGGGTCACGAACCGGTCGAGCTCGACGAAGCTGCCCTCGTCGAGCAGGAGGTCGAGCCGCTCGCGGGCGGTGAGCTTGCCCTTCTTGTGCTGCTGGGCGAGCCGGGCCGGTCCCCCGCCCGCTTCGGCGAGTGCCTGACGGCGGTGCAGTTGTTCGAGGAGCTCGCGGGGCTGGGGCATGCGGCGAAAAAGATAGACCCGGCCTGTAGAAATCGAAACGGCGGCGAAGCCCGAAAGCCTCGCCGCCGTTCAGTCCATCAAAGCCCAGGGCTGCCGATCAGGCGGGCACGGTCTCATCCACCGGGCGGACCGGCGGAATGATCGGCTCGTCGGGGTAACCCACGACCGCGAGCACGATGCGGTGATGAATAGGATCGACCTCGAGCACCTTGAGATCGAGCGCCTGGCCTTCCTGCACCGCGTCGCCCGGGTTCTCGATGTTGGCCACGCCAAGCTGCGAGATGGGCACAAAGCCTTCGATGTCGTTGCCCAGATCCACGACGACGCCCTTGTCCATCAGGCGCACCGAGCGGCCGCGCAGCTCCATGCCGATCGGATAGGTCTCCCCGATCCGGAGCCACGGGTCCTCCTCGGCCTGTTTGAGCCCGAGGCTGATCCGCTTGTTCTCGGCGTCGATGTTGAGGATGACAACGTTGACCGCGTCGCCCTTCTTCACCACCTCGGACGGATGCTGCACCCGCTTGGTCCACGACATGTCGGAGATGTGGATCAGACCATCGATGCCGGGCTCGATTTCGACGAACGCCCCGAAGCTGGTGAGGTTCCGGACCTTGCCCGCGATCCGGGTGCCGACCGGGTACTTGAGCGGCAGCACCATCCACGGATCCTGCTCGGTCTGCTTCATGCCGAGCGAAATCTTCTCCTCGGATTCGTCCACCTTCAGCACGACCGCCTCTATGGTCTCCCCGATGCTTACGATCTTGGAGGGGTGACGGACGTTGCGGGTCCAGCTCATCTCGGAGATGTGGACCAGGCCTTCGATGCCCGGCTCGATCTCGACGAACGCGCCGTAGTTGGTAATCGAGACCACCTTGCCCTGGACGCGGGTGCCGACCGGGTATTTGGCCGCGACGTTCTGCCACGGATAGCTCTGGAGCTGCTTCATCCCCAAGCTGATCCGCTCACGCTGCCAGTCGATGTCGAGAATCTTGACTTCGACTTCCTGGCCGATCTTGACCATCTCGGTCGGGTGCGACACCCGGCCGTAGGACATGTCGGTGATGTGCAGCAGGCCGTCAACGCCGCCAAGGTCGATGAAGGCGCCGAAGTCGGTGATGTTCTTGACCACGCCCTTCCGGACCTGGCCGACGGCGAGCTCCTTCATCAGGTGCTCGCGCTTGTGGGCGCGCTCGTTCTCCAGGATCACCCGCCGGCTGACGACGATGTTCCGGCGCCGCTTGTTCAGCTTGATGATCTTGAACTCGTAGGTCTGGCCCAGCAGTTCGTCGATATTGGGCACGCGCCGGAGCGCGATCTGACTTCCCGGCAGGAAGGCGTCGACACCCATGAGGTTCACGACCACGCCGCCCTTGATCTTCTTGACCAGGGTGCCTTCGACCGGCTGATCGGACTCGTGGGCCACACGGATCTTTTCCCAGACCCGCATGAAGTCGGCCTTTTTCTTGGAAAGGACGACGGCCCCTTCCTGATCCTCGAGGTGCTCGAGGAAGACCTCGACCTCTTCGCCCTCTTTCGGCGGATCCTTGAACTCGTCCAGCGGCACCGAACCTTCGGACTTGAAGCCGACGTCCAGAATGACGGCATTCTCGGTGACGCGGAGGACCCTGGACTTGACGATTTCGCCTTCGACGATCTGCGCCATCGTGCCCTCGTACATCGAGAGCATCTGATCGTATTCTTCGTCGGAGTAGTCTTCGTCGTAGAGGTCCTGACGGACGCGGAGCGAAGCGGGAGAGATGAACTGCTCGGTAGAGGGTTGGAGTTGATCGAGCATGCGGAGGGGATCCGTCCTTTGTAGTACCGCGCCGTCACGGCCGCGGGAAGAGGTAAGGTCCGCCGGAGCCCAGTTGCCCGCGACGGAAGCCGATCAAGGTAGCCGGGCCGCACTCCCAAGGCAAGGTGTCATAACGGGTTGAGCGGCAAACCCTGCGACCATCCGTTCCTGGTGATCGTCGCCGGTTCAGAGAGGGAGATCGAAGATCGGCCGGGCCCGATCCACGATGAATCGCACCTGCTCCTCGAAATCCATCGTGGTGGTGTCGAGGTCCACCGCATCGAGGGCCCGGCGGAGTGGCGCCACGGCCCGGGTCGAGTCGGCTCGGTCTCGCGCGGCCAGCGCGGCCGTCTCGGCTTCCAGCGCCGCCGGAGCCGGCTCCTCTCCCCGCTGCACGATGCGTCGTTCCGCCCGCGCCTCGGGTGACGCGGTCAGAAAGATCTTGAGATCCGCATCCGGAAACACCACCGTGCCGATGTCCCGACCGTCCACCACGACGTCCCGACCCGCCCGCACCATCGCCCGGAGGCGGGAGTTGACCCACTCGCGGACGACCGGCACCGCCGACACCGCCGACACCCGTGCGGTGACCGCCGTGCCTCGGATCGCGGCGTCGGCTGGCTCGCCCTCCAGATAGGCCGCGAACCCCGCCCCGTCGGGCTGGAGCATGAGCCCGCGATCCTCCGCCGCGCGAAGGATGGTCTCCGGATCGAGCACGCTCAGCGGATCGTCCGAGCGCCGATTCTGGCGGGTCGCCTCGCGGAGTGCCACGAGGGTGACGCCGCGGTAGAGCGCGCCCGAGTCGAGGTGCGCAAAACCGATCACCTCGGCCACCCGTCGCGCCGTGCTCGACTTGCCGGAGGCCGACGGGCCGTCGATGGCGATCACACCACCCCTCAAAGCCGGTCCCCGGCGATCTGTCTGAGCGCGTCCGGAAAGCGCGGGAAGCTCACGTCGGCACAGGCGA
>JACDDX010000074.1 GCA_013816685.1 Gemmatimonadales bacterium | reverse complement strand
GTGTCGCCGAAGGCCTGCAGGGCCAGCTCCCGCCGCCGCGCCGCGCGGGCCAGGAGCCATGCCGCCAGCGGCAGCAGTACCGCGAGCAGCACGAGGACGCCTGGCGCGGCGAACGACGGGCTCATGGCAGCGACCGGAGCCGGGTGGCGCCGAGCACGATGTCGAGCGCGAGCAGCGCCAGCGCGGGGATCAGGAAGCCGACGAACAGCTCGCGATAGTCGCGCGTCTCGCTCACCTTGACCTCGGTGCGCTCGAGCTTGTCGATCTGATCCATGACGCCCGAGAGGGCATCGGGATCGGTCGCGCGAAAATAGCGGCCGCCGGTGCGATCCGAGACCCGGCGCAGCACGACTTCGTCGGCCGATGTGAGCCGGGCGGCGGTGTTGCCGACCTTCCAGACTCCGTTGAGCGCGATGCTGCCGGTGTCGGCCGTGCTCACGCCGATCGTGTGCACCCGCACTCCCAGCGCGCGGGCCGCTTCCGCCGCCTGCGCCGGCGTCGGCCGGCCGGTGTTGTTGGCGCCGTCGGTGATGAGCACGATCGTGCTGGCGGCATGCGGAAGATTCTTGAGCTGGTTGAGGCTGAGCGCGAGCGCAGTGCCGATGGCGGTGCCGTCGGGCAGGAGCCCGATATCCACCCGCTTGACGGTCTGCTGGAGCACGTCGAGGTCGGGCGTGAGCGGCGCCTGGAGAAAGGCGCGGCCGGCGAAGATCACCAGTCCCACGAGGTCGTTCTGCCGGCGCTTCACGAACTCGCCCACCACCCGGCGCGCCACGAACAGCCGGTTGCCCGGCTGGAAGTCGCCTGCCTTCATGCTGCTGGAAATGTCGAGCGCGAGGATGACGTTGCGTGACTTGACCCGTACGTCGCGCACGTCCTTCGGCGTCTGGGGCCGCGCTAGCGCGAGGACGACGAGCGTGAGCGCCAGCACCCGCAGCACCGGCAGAAGCCGCATCCAGGCGGCGCGCGGACCGGCCGGCGTCTCGCCCAGAAAGGGCAGCGCCGGCAGCGCGAGATGGCCCGGAGGCGCGTCCCGCCGAGCGGCCCACTGGCGCCACGCCGCCCACAGCGGCAGCGCGAGCAGCAGCAGCGCGAACGGATTACCGAGCCGCATCGGCGTACTCCTCCGGCCGCGCGAGGTCGGCCTCGGTGATCACCGGCTGGCTCGAAGGCTGTGCGTCGTTCCAGCGCTCCAGCAGCTCGCGGGCTGCGGTGAGGAAGCGGGCGGCCGCTCGGACGTCGGGGCGGACCCGCGCGAACTTGACCAGATCGGCGTCGCCGAACAGCGCCTGCGCCGACTCCCGGAGCCCGCGCTCGGCCAGCGGCGCCGGCAGACCCCACACCGTCTCGGTCGTCGTCCGCTGCCGCGCCGGAAACTCCTCGGCCGATTCGAGATAGTCCCGCAGAATATCGGCCGCGCCTTGGTAGTGCCGTTCCACCTCGCCCCGCTCAGCGAGTCGCCGCGTCCCCAGCTCGGCCAGCCGTCCGACCGCCAGCTCGTACGCGGTGGGACGGGGAATGAATTGACGTGGTACGACGGCGAGCGCAGGTGCCGGGACCACCGGCGCCGGCCTTCGGCGCCTGAGCATCAGCCACAGGCCCAGGATCAGCAGGATCGCCACGCCCGTCACGATGGGTCCCGGGCCGACGCCGGCGGCGGGCTCGATCTCCCGGATGTCCTTGAGCGTCGGCCCGCCGAGCGGCAGAATCGCGGCGACATCGACGAACGCGCTGTCGCTGGCTACCGCGCCGCGCTGAATTCCCTTGACCGCGCGCATGAACGGCAGGGCGAACACCGGTACCGGGCGGTGCCCGGGGCGGTAGAACGCGATGGTGGCGGTGCCTTCGAAGATCCGGTCGGGGTTGCGCTGCAGCCGGTCCACCCGGAGCACCCGCACGCCGTCGAGCGGCGGCACGGCGCGCGGCAGCGTGTCGAACAACAGATCGCGCTCGTCCAGCCGGAGCCGGAAGCGGACGTGCACGGTGTCGCCCACCGTGTAGCGACCCGCCGTGGGGAACACCTCGAAGGTCTGGCTGTGATCCTCCAGCCGCCGGAGCTGGTGCAGCTCCTGGGCGGCGGCCGGTCGCGCCAGGAGCACGACCACCGCGGCCAGCATCGGCCCTCGGCCTAGCGCCACAGCATCCGCTCTCGTCGCCGGAAGAACGCGATGAACGTCTCGGCATACGACCGTCCGGTCTCGAGCCGGAGATGGTCCACGTCCCGGAGCCGGAGGGTCTGCTCGAGCTCCGCGTCGAACCGGGCGCCGCTCAGCCGGTAGCGCTCCCGCAGCGCGGCGTCGTCGGTGTCCACCCAGCGCCAGCCGCCGGTCTCCGGGTCGACGAACGCCGCCATACCCACGGCCGGCATCTCGCGCTCGCGCGGATCCACGACCTGCAGCGCGATCACGTCGTGGCGGCGGGCGAGCTGCTCGAGCGCGACATCGTACCCCCGGGCATAGAAGTCCGAAGCGACGAAGACCACCGACCGGCGCCGCAGTACCGACGCCAGGAACTCGAGCGCGCCCGTCAGGTCCGTGCCCCGGTGTCCGGGCTCGAAGCCGATCAGCTCGCTGACCACCCGGAGCACCTGCCGCCGGCCGCGCCGGGGCGGCACGAACCGCTCGGCCCGGTCGGTAAAGCCTACCGCGCCCACGCGGTCGTTATTCCGCGCCGCGGCGAGTGCCAGCACCGAGCAGGCCTCCACGGCCAGGTCACGTTTCGTCCTGACCGTCGTGCCGAAGCCGGACGAGGCGCTGTAGTCGAGGAGGAACATGACGGTGAGCTCGCGCTCTTCCAGATAGCGCTTCACGTAGGCACTGCCGAGCCGGGCGGTGACGTTCCAGTCGATGGTGCGGATATCGTCGCCGGGCTGGTACTCGCGCACCTCGGCGAACTCGACGCCGGTGCCCCGGAACGCGCTGGAATATTCGCCGGCGACGATGTCGCGGACGAGGTGGCGGGTGGTGATCTCGATCCGGCGGACCTCGGCCGCAATGTCCTCCGGGGTCACGGCACCTGCACGGCCTCGAGGATCCGCCCGATCATGGCCTCGCTCCCCACCCCCTCGGCGTCGGCGCGGTAGGTGAGGATGACGCGGTGGCGCAGTACGTCGAGAGCCAGCGCCTTGACGTCGTCGGGCGTGACGTAGGCCCGGCCCTCGAGGTAGGCGTGCGCCTTGGCCGCCTTGATCAGGAAGATCCCGGCCCGGGGCGACGCGCCGTACTCGACCATCGCCGACAGATCGCCGAGCCCCACCGACTTGGGATCGCGGGTCGCATGGACCAGGTCGATCACGTACTCCTTGACCCGCGGATCGGCGTAGACCTCGGCGGCCCGCGCCCGCGCGTCGAGCAACGCGGCGGGATCGGTAACGTGGCGCGCGGACGGCTCGTGCCCCGACGTCATCCGGTCCAGCACCTCGCGCTCATCGGTCCGCCCGGGGTAGGTCACGATGAGCTTGAACATGAAGCGGTCGACCTGCGCTTCAGGCAGCGGATAGGTGCCTTCGTGCTCGATCGGATTCTGGGTGGCGAGCACGAGAAACAGTTCGGGCAGGGGGAAGGTCGTGCCGCCGATCGTCACCTGCTTCTCCTGCATGGCCTCGAGCAGCGCGCTCTGGACCTTGGCCGGCGCGCGATTGATCTCGTCGGCGAGCAGGATGTTGGTAAAGATGGGGCCCTGCTGCACGCTGAAGTCGGAGGTGCGCTGGTTGTAGATCTGGGTGCCGAGGAGGTCGGCGGGCAGCAGGTCGGGGGTGAACTGGATCCGACGGTACCCGCCGCTGATCGTGGCCGCGAGAGTGCGGACCGACAGCGTCTTGGCGAGCCCCGGCACCCCCTCGAGCAGCACGTGTCCGTCGGCCAGGAGCCCGATCAACAGGCGCTCGAGGAGCGTGCGCTGCCCGACGATGACGCGCGACATTTCGGCCAGCACATCGCGCACCGTGGAGGGCCGAGGCTCCGCGGGGGAAGAAACCGCAGCAGCGGAAGAGGTCATGGTACCAACATAACCGCTCCCGCCACAGCCATCAGCCGCCCGTCTTGCCCCCCACGACCGGCAGGATCTCGCCGGTGATGTAACTCGACATCGACGGCGCCGCGAGGAACACGTACGCCGGCGCCACCTCCTCCGGCTGGCCCGGACGCTTCATCGCGACCTTGCTGCCGAACTCGCTCACCTGCTCGGGGTCGGCGTCCGCGGGGTTGAGCGGCGTCCAGATCGGCCCCGGCGCGACACAGTTCACCCGGATCCCGCGCTCGACGAGGTTCTGGCCCAGCGACATCGTGAACGCGTGAATGGCGCCCTTGGTGGCGGAGTAGTCCAGGAGATGTTTGCTCCCTTCCATGGCCGTCACCGATCCGGTGTTGATGATCGAGCTGCCCTCCTTCAGGTGGGGCAGCGCCGCGCGCGCCATGTGGAAGTAGCCGTAGATGTTCGTCTTGAAAGTGCGGTCGAGCTGCTCCTCGGTGATATCCTCCAGCCGCTCGGCGTGCTCCTGAAACGCGGCGTTGTTCACGAGAATGTCGAGCTTTCCGAATTCCTCGACCGTGCGGGTGACGGCCTCCTCGCAAAATTCGACATCGGTCACGTCCCCCGGAATGAGCAGCGCACGCTGTCCTTCGGCCTCGATCGCGCGCCCGGTCTCCTCGGCGTCCTCGTGCTCGTCGAGGTAGAGGACGGCGACGTCCGCCCCTTCGCGGGCAAAGAGCACCGCGACCGCGCGGCCGATTCCCGAGTCGCCGCCCGTAATGAGCGCGGTCTTGCCTTCGAGCTTGCCCGACCCCCGGTACCCCGGCGCCTCGAACTGGGGCCGCGGGCTCAGCTCGGCCTCGATACCCGGCTTGGCGAGGTGCTGCTTGGGAAGCGGCGTCTCCGGATGCTTGCGCTCGCCCGCCTGCATCGGCTTCTCCGACTCCTTCTTGCCGTTCTTCGAGCGCTTCGCCTCCGCGTCCTGCTGCAGCTTCCGGTGCTCGGCCGCAGTTGTCCGAGCCTGATCCTTTGCTCCACCGTCCGTCGTAGGCTTTTCGGCCCGGTCGTTCTTTGCCCGGCCCGGTGCCTTGGTCTGCTTGACTGCCACGCTGCCTCCTCGAATCGATCGTGTGTCGCGCCCGGGCAGTGCGGTACCGCCCGTTGTCTGCTAATGAGCCGCGCCGGCAACCCCGATGCCGTGAGCGATATCACGCCTCGCGCACCGATGCGAGGCGAACACGACAACGGCCACCCTCACGGGTGGCCGTTGCAGCAGCACATTTCGGTCAGTGGCTGCTGTGGTGCTTCACGGCGCGCCCAGCCGGATGCGCTCAATCCGCCGGATCTTGGCTTGTGCGTTGTACACGCTGAGGCTCACGATATCGCCCGCCTTCATGCCGGTGAGCGCCCGGTTGAGATCGGCCGGCGACTTCACCGGCTTGTTCTCGACGCTGAGGATGATATCCGGCCCGCCCTGGTCCGGCGGCACCAGCTCGCCGTAGGCGGGGCCGCCCGCGGTGACGCCGGTGACGATCACGCCCTGACGGTCGGGCGCAAGCTGCAATTGGGCGATGTCGTCGCGTCCAAGCGCCTGCACCGTGAGCCCCAGCAGATCGACCGAGGTGGCCGGGGCCGCGCGTCCGCCGTTCCCGGAGCCGGAGTCGGTGACGGCAGCCGTCTTCACCTGGGCCGGCAGCTCCTGCAGCCGGACGCTGAGCATCTTGTGCACGCCGCCCTTCCGCGCCACCTCGATCCTGGCGCTCTCGCCGGGGCGGCGGAAGGCGATCGCCTGCTGGAGCTGACCCACGTACTCGACCCGCTTGCCGTCCACCGACACGATGATGTCGCCCGGCTGGATGCCGGCGGCGCGTGCCGGAGAGTCTTCGCTCCCGTAGTCCTGGACCACCACGCCGTTGACGTCGGGGAGCCCGACGTACGCCGCGTCGTTCGGGGTGGCGTTCCGGACGGTCACCCCCAGCACGGCACGCTGCACCCGACCGTGCGAGATGATCTGGTCCATCACCTGCCGAGCGAGGTTGATCGGGATGGCGAACCCGTAGCCGGCGTTGAACCCGCTCTGGCTGGCGATGGCAGAGTTCACGCCGATCACCGCGCCCTGCACGCTGACCAGCGGGCCGCCCGAGTTGCCCGGGTTGATGGCCGCATCGGTCTGGATGAAGTCCTGGATGCTGCGGTCGCTGGTGTTCGGCAGAGCCAGCGAGCGACCCTTTGCGCTGATGATGCCCTGCGTCACCGTGAAGGTGAGGTTCTCGCCCAGCGGGTTGCCCACGGCAAGCACCCACTCGCCGACCCGCGACCGGTCGCTGTTGCCGAGCGGGGCGGGCGTGAGGTTCCGCGCGTCGATCTTGAGCACGGCGAGATCGGTGTTCGGATCGGTCCCGACGACCTTGGCCTTGAACTCCCGCCGGTCGAGCAGCCGCACCGTCACCACGTCCGAACCTTCGACCACATGGTTGTTGGTCAGGATGTAGCCATCCTTCGAGACTACGAACCCCGAACCCGCGCTCTGCTGGAAGTCGGGTCGGCGCTGCCGGGGCATGTTGGGGAAGAACTGCTCGAAGCCCGGCGGCACCTGCATCTGGGGACCGCCGCTGTCGACGTCGCCCCTGGTCGCATGGCCCGACTTGATGAACACCACGCTCGGCTTGACCTGCTCGGCCACCGTCGCGAACGCCTCGCTCAGATTCTGCAGCGCGGCGACGTTCGCGTTGGCCGGCGGCGTCGGCGCGGCCACCGTGACGACGGGCTGCTGGCGACGCTGCTGGGCTTCGCCGTCGTGCGGGAAGTGCAGCAGGCCCGCCGTGCCGAGACCCGTGGCGAACACCAGGGCGGCACCGCCGGGACCGAGGGGCCGTCGCAGAAAATTCATCATGATGCAGACACTCCGGAAAAATGAAATCGTAGCAGGCGGCGCCCCTGGCGCCGGACCCTGTTCAGATGCCCGATGCAGGCGTCGCGTCGCACGACGAAACACCTTCGGCCGTGCGAGCGGTCTGCGGCCGGCTTACCTGTCCGGCCGTTCGGTGGGTGGCTGACGCGCGGGCCCCGGCAGCCGCGACTTCCGGCTTCCGAACGCCTCGCCCGAGAGCAGGGACTCCTCGTCTTCATAGGCGTACTGCGTCGGCGCCTCGTGCTGCGGCAGCCCGCCGGTGTCGGCGGTCGGCCCGTAGGTGCTCCAGACGTCGCGGCCCAGCAGGCGGAGCAGGGCGGTCTGCTGGCCGCGGTGGTGCGCTGTGTGCGCGATCCGGCGCAGCATGATCCAGGCGCGGGGGCGGACGACATCGAAGAAGCGGACCTCCTCCTCCCACCACCCCTCGGTCTTGAGACGGAGCACCGTCACCCGCCGTGCGGAATCCTCGGCGTAGCGGCGGATGAACTCGAACCGGGTCTCCTCCGGCGGGAGCGGCGACGCACTCACGTCCACGCCCAGCATGTCGCGAAACCAGAGGTTCTCGCTCACGACCTGGTGCACCATCTGCTCGCGGAGGTTCCGTCCCCGCGGGTCGCCGGTCCGCGGACGCACCGCGAGATCCTCGTCGCGGAAGGCGCTCCAGGTGCTGAC
>JACDDX010000073.1 GCA_013816685.1 Gemmatimonadales bacterium | reverse complement strand
CCCTGTCACCTCGAGCGGCGGCCCCTCCGCAATCTGGTAGATCACCTCGATGACGTCCGACTTCGCCTGGTATTTCGCCCGGTAGGTGACGTCGACCTTGGGGAAGCCGGACCGCTGGTAATAGTTCCGGAGCCGCACGACGTCCCGAGCCATCTCGGTGGGGTCGAACGGGTGCGAACCCACGGCCGGCACCAGCGGAATGAACTTGAGCGCGCGTCGGAGGCCCACCAGGCTGCCCTGGCCGGTCAGCGCGATCTTCTGCCGCAGCACCTTGGGATCCAGCGAACTCTTGCCCCTGAACTCCAACTCGACCGACCGCACCTGAGTGCCGGCGCCGACTCGGCTGAGCGCGTCCTGCGCGGCGAGCCTCGCGCCGCCGGTGCCAAGCACCAGCCCGAGGGCGACGAGGATGCGAAAGCTAGAACGCACGGCGGGCCCGAAGGAGCAGGCCGGGAGACAGGCTGCCGCCCCGGAGATCGGCTCGCAGCCAGCGCTGGAGGGTGTACTCCAGCTCGAAGCCCGGCCCCAGCGTGCCCCTCGACGCCTGTTGGCTCTGGCTGCCGAGCGGGAGCTGGAGATTGAGGAAGAGCCGGGAGCCCAGATAGCGCCCCGCAGTGAGCGTCAGTCCGCGGGCCGGCTCCTGCCGGATCTGGAACACGTCGAGCCCAAGCCCCTTGCCGGCGCTGTTGGAGATGGCGCTGGCGAGGGTGCCGACCGCCATCTGCTCACCCGTGTTCCCGCCGCCCGAGCCTTCGAACAGCGGATTGTCCGACGTCGGCCGCCCGGTGACGATGTAGGAGAGGATGTCGTCCTGACTCATCGCTGGGTCGGACCCGAACTCCAGACCGAGGCTGTCCAGCCGGCCCCGCGCGTGCACGGTGATGAGCGCGCCCTCGTCGTCGCCCTGCGTCTGGACCTGGTACGAGGCGTTGACGTCGAGCTTGGTGGAGTCCACCGGACCGTCGAGGTTGATGTCGCCATCGGTCAGCCGGAACTCCCGGCCGTTGAGCTCGATGGTCCCGCGCTCGGGCACGGGCTCGACCCGACCGAAGAACTGCATGGCCTGACCGGGCTCCTGCCGAACCCTGAGACTCCCCATCAACTCGATGTTGGTCTTGGGCGTGCTGGTCCGCTTGATCCACACCTGCCTCGGCAGCCGGATGGCCAGATCCAGCTTGACTCGGTCCATCAACCCCGGCGTTTCGCGGCCCCGGGTCAGCACCGACGGACCGAAGTCGCGCGCCAGCTTCCTGAGCTCCTCCGGCGTGAGCTCCACCTGCTCCACCTTGGCCTGCGCCGCTTCGGTCCCGACGAAGAAGTTGGTGCGGTCGAGCCTGAGGCTGCCGCTCAGCGCCGGCTGCAGCAGCGTGCCGGTGAGCTGCACCTTCCCCGACGCCGCGGTCTGGAGCTGGTCGGAGTGGACGAGCTGGAAATGCTGAAGTGTCGCGTCGAGGGCGAGCCCCGGCTCGCTCAGCGGCCGAAGCCGCACGGCGCCGGTGGCGCTCAGCTCCTGTTTCTTTCCGGTGAACAGCCGGAGCCGTTGGATCCGGAGCACGTCGCCGTCCAGCCGCCCGGCCAGCTCGCCCCGCTCGTACGCCACGTCGATCGTGGGCAGCTCGAGCGCGGCGCGGGTCAGGGAGACGCTGCCCGTCGCCGCCGGCGCGTGGATGCTGCCGCCAATCCGGGCGTCGGTGTGGAGTCGCCCTGCCAGACCCGTCGCCACATCGGGCGGGAGGAGCGGCTGGAAGAGCGCGAGGTCGAAGCTGTCGGCGCGTACCGCGAGTGACACCGTATCCACTTCGGTCGCTTCGCTGCCCACGGCCGCCGACGTGTCCCTGGGCGCGAGGGTCAGGCGATAGGGCAGCGTGCCGTCGATGGTGAGCGCGCCGCCGGCCAGCGGTTGCGCCGCCGCTGCGATGCGGAGCCCGGCCTCGGTCCAGTCCAGATCGGTGCGCACGACGCCGATCTGTTGCCCGCCCTTCCGCACGATGGCGAGCGCCATCTTCCCCTGGAGCCTCGGCCTGGCGGCGGGACCGGAGAGATGCAGCTGCCCGTCCACCCGTCCGCCCAGCGGAACGAGACCCGCTGCACGCAGCGACTCGAGGTCGAGTCCCGCGATTGCGAGGGTCAGGTCGCTCGAGCCGTGCCGGTCGAAGACGCCGTCCACCGCGATGCGCCGCTGACCGGCGCGGAGGGCCAGATTCTCCACCTCCACCCGGGGCCCGAACACGAAGGCCGCCGGCCGCTCGAGCGTCCAGTTGCGGCCGCCTTCCGCGAGGGTCAGGCGCTGCAGCTCGGCGCGGATGGTGTCGCGCGCGGTGGAGATGCTGCCGCGAATCCGCGACTGGACCCGCACGCTGTCGGCGATGTTGACGCTGAGGTCGAGGGCGACGGTCGAGTCGTAGCCGCCCGCGGCCGTCAGCTCCCGGACCGAGAGATCGCCGTAGGCGGCGTCCTTGACCTCGAGCTTGCCGGAGACCGCCCTCAGACGAGTGCTGTCGATCGTCGCGGCGCCGGAGAGCGTGATCCGGTTGGCCAGGTTGCCACCGAACGCGAGCCCGTGTGCATCGAGGCCGCCCGCGAGACGCCAGTGCCAGGCCGGACCGCTCATGGCGAGGTTCGCCCGGGCCGAATCGACGCCCATCGTGTCGAGACCCATCAGTGCCGAGGCCGGCGCGAGATCGCCGAGCGTTGCGCGGAGCATCAGCCTGCCCTGCGCGGTGCCCGGCCGGAGCTGCACCCGCCCGCTGCCGTCGATTGCGGCGACGTTGGACCGCAGCAGCACGGTGTCGAGCTGAAGCTGGCCATCGGCCGGGCTCATGACCAGCCGGAGCGCCGGCACGCGGAGCCCGCCCATGCCGCCGATCGCGTCGACCGTCCCGCCAATGGTTTTCAGTCCCGCGCTGTCGCTGGTGACGTCGAGCGCGAACTGCGACTCGACGCGGCCGTTGTTCTCCCTCCGTCCGGTCCAGCGGGCCAGGTGCTCGATCCGCGCGGTGCCCTCGGCGCGCACCCGGGTGTCCGCTCCGTGCCGCCGGCCCTGCAGCCGTGCGTCGAACTCGCCGTCGGGCGAGCGGGCGCCGATCGTCCCCTGCACGTGGCCCCGGTCGAGCGACAGCGCCACCTGCCCGCCCGAGAGCGTTTCCTCGTTGATCCGCGACGGCAGGAGCTGGAGATCGAGCCGCGCGCGCATGCTGTCCATCGCGCTGCCCTCCGACGACGCGGTGAATCGCGCGTTGAGGTTCGTCGCGACGCTGTCGCGCCCCATCAGCCGTCCGAGGTCGAGCGAATCCATGCGCCCACGGCTCACGGTGACGACAGGTGCCGCGGCGAACGGCCGAGCGTCGCCCGCGAGCGAGATGGCGCCGGCGGTGGTCGTCACCGTGCCGTCATAGGTCAGCCGCTCTCCGGCAAGTGCCGTCAGGACCGTGCCGCTCGTGATCTGGTACGTGCCGAGCCTGGAGGGCCGGAGGGTGATCCGGCCGTTCACCGCGCGGGTGCCCGCATCGCTGCCCCAGCGGCCGCCGCCGGTCAGGCTGAGCGAGACCGGGCCCGCGAGACCGGGCTGGTTGGCGAGCGTCCCAACGTCCACGCTGTCGAGCGCGGCGCGCTGTACCGTGAAGCTGGGGATCGAATCGAGCGGCCGGCCGCTGGCCTGAATCGCGAGCCGCCCGCCCTGCAGCGCACCGGTCGCGGTCGCGCGCATCCGGCCGTGGACGAGTTGCAGGTCGGCCTCGATGCCGTTCACCCGCCGGGCGCCGTACTGCAGCGCGTTCAGCGCGAGGTGCGCGTTCAGCACCATGTCGGCCGGCGCGCTTCCCCGGCCGGTCAGCGCGAACCGTCCGCTCAGCGGCGCCACGACCGTATCGCCCAGGAGCTGACCGACATCTACCCGCTCGAGCGTGCCGTCCCTGACCGCGTAGGTCATGGTGTCGCCCAGGCGCGCGGTGACGACTCCTCCGATCCTGCCGCCGGCGATGAGCAGTGCGGGACGGGCGATGAGCCGGCTGTTCGCGAGCGACAGCGTCGCGCCCCCCAGCGACACCCGCTCGCCTTCGCGCCGCACGGCCGCGAGATCGGCTCGGCCGCTGAGCCTCGCGGTCGCGGGTGCGGTGCCGCGGCCCGCGAAGTGGAACTTCACTTCGAGCGACGGATCGCCAACCGGTGTGACCAGCCGCGCGACGAGCGAGTCGGTCCCCGGCAGCTTGCGGGCGACACCGGCGAGATCGTACGACGGAATCGAATCGAACGGCCGAGCCCAGCCGCGGGCAGCGATGACAGCGGTGTCGAGCGCGGCGGTAAGATTCAAGGTGGCGCGGCCCTGGTGCAGGTCGGCCCGCGCATCGAACCGGCGCAGCGCGTTGCCGGCGATGCGCGAGTCGGCGGTGCGGAGCGTCACCCGTCCCTCGGACTGGTCCAGCGTCTTTCCTTTAATATCGGCATCGAGGGTGGCGTTGATCCGGCCGGCGGGTGCTGACGTGTAGAGCTGCGAGGGGTCGAGGCCCGTAATGACCGCATGCGTGGTGTACGCCGCGGGGATGCCGGTGCCGAGCACGGTGGTTCCGTCGAGGGTAACGGTCGCGCCGCCGATGCGTCCGTCCAGCCGCCCGACCGCCGTGCGACCTTCGGCGTCGGCATGCAAGGCGAGATTGGCCGCGCCTTTGGGATTCACTCCCGGCGCGAACGACGTGATGTCGGCAAAGGCGAGCGGCGTCGTCTCGAGGGCCACCGCCAGCCGGTCGATGCTCCGCTCATCATCCCAGCGTCGGGGCAGCACGATGCGGCCGGCGATGTCGCTGCGCGCGCTCCGCATCCGGAACGGATCCAGTCGGAACTCGTCGGCGAGCGCCGCGCCTTTCGCCGACAGACTGAGGGCCAGCACGGGTGTCACCGGCGGGATGATCCGCGCGGCCACGGTGTCGATCTGGACGGTGGTCACCCTGGCAATCGAGAGATCGTGAGCGCGAATCAGGAGATGCTGCACCCGCGCGACCGAGTCGGGCGCGAGGTACGCCTCGACACTGGTGTTGGTGACGGAGACGGTGTCGGCCAGGAACGGCGCGCTGCTCGACGTGTCGGCCGATTCCTTGAGCGCCCGGGCCAGATCCCAGCCGTCACCTTCCCGCCGCGCGACGGCATGAACCCCGTCGAGGAGGAGCGTGCGGAGATGGATCGCGCCGCCGGTGAGCTGCCGGGGATCGTAGCCCACCTGCACCCGTCCGACCCGCGCGAGTGCTTTCCCCTGGCGGTTTAGCCGCACATCCTCGAGCTGGAGTCCGGTGAACCAGTTGCCACTCACCCGCCCGACCTCGAGACTGTAGCCCGGATTGAGCGGCGCGAGGCGCACCAGCTTCCGGCCGACCCAGGTGGCGACCGGCGCCGTCTGCAATGACGCGAGCGCCACGACGATCAGGCAAACGACGACCCCGACGACCAGGAAAACCGTGCGCAGCCATCGCCTGCGGGCAGGCGGCGCGGACTCCTCTGCCTCGGTGGGGGGTTCGGAGGGAGACGTCATCTGCTCATTAGTCTAGTCGGGATCGGCCGCACGACGCAGGGCACGGACCGCTGTGACCGATTTGCCTGAATTGTCACTTCGCTCGAGGGTGACAGCCGGGTGTTACCACCTTCTCGATGCTAGGTTGAAATAGGTCGCCAGGCATTCCACCGGCTGCAGGCAGGCCGCACGCAGGAGGAACACAATCATGCTCGCCGCCGCACTGGTGTCAGCCGCGCTGCTCCCCGTCACACTCGCATTCGCCCCCGATACGCTTCCTCCGCAACGGATTGCTCCGCCGCCGCCCGATCTGAAGGAGTGGACCGTGCCCTGGCCGGGCACCCGCCCGCGCGATCCGTTCGTGGACAGGAAAGGCCGAGTGTGGTTCGTGGGTCAAGAAGGGAATTACGTCGCCTACCTCGACCGGGCGACGGGAAAGTTCGAGCGCTACGCCATCCCTGACGGCACCCATCCGCACAATCTGGTGGTGGCACCCGACGGCAAAGTCTGGTTTACCGGCAACCGGAATGGCCGACTCCTGCGGCTCGATCCCGTGAGCCGGGCAGTCAGCGAGTATCCGATGCCGGATCCGGCAGTGGCCGACCCGCACACGATGATCCTCGATCGCGGAGGCAACGCCTGGTTCACGGCCCAGAATGCGGGAGTCGTTGGGCGCCGCGACACGAGGAGCGGCGTCATCCGGCTCTGGAAAACCGGCGAGGGGACCCGACCCTACGGCATCGAACTCGACCGGGGCGGCCGGGTCTGGTTCGACCTGTTCGGCACCAACGCGATCGGGCTGATCGACCCGGCCACGATGCAGCTCCGGCGTTTCCCGCTGCCCGATCCATCGAGCAGGCCTAGGCGGATCGCCGTCACTGCCGACGGCGTCGTCTGGTACGGGGATTATGCGCGGGGATACCTCGGCCGGCTCGATCCGAAGAGCGGGTCCACATCGGAGTTCAAGCTACCGGCTGGGCCGGCCTCGCTGCCCTACGCGATGGCGGCTGACGATCAGGGGCGGATCTGGGTGGCGGAAACGGGGGTTACACCGAACCGGCTGGTGGCCTTCGACCCGACGCAGCGCGCCTTTACGGAGCGAATCGAGACCGGCGGCGGTTCGGAGCCCAACACGATACGGCACATGACCTTCCATGTGCCGACGCGGGAGATCTGGTTCGGGACGGACCGGAATACGGTGGGACGGGTACGGCTCGCGCCAGCCAACCGGCCTCAGGCCGACCGGCGCTCGCGGGCTCCGGCCTCGCAGAACCGCTCGGCGCTCCGCCGCACCTCATCGAGCACGGGACCCGGCTCCACTTCGTAGCGCTTGGCGAGATACCCCATCGTCTCGTCGAGCCAGCTCCGGCGCTGCTCGATCGGTGCGGCGGTGATGCCGCTCCGAAGAATGTGACTGAACAGTTCCTCGCGCAGTTGCGCGACGGTCTGAGACGAGGAACGGTGAACGATTGTCGTGTGACGCATCGGGGGAACTCCTCTGGTTCCCCTCCAGCAAGGCAAACCACGTTCCACCGCCAAGCGTGGCATTGGATCCGCGCTGTCCGTTCTCCTAACTCGCCACTCCGTACCGACCTGAGCTGTGATCACGCGATCTCGGCCGCACCGATCCCGTGCGCAGGCGAAGCACAGCATTGTGCCCGAGCTGAAGCCGGGAACAGCATTGTTCGCTCCGACCGATGCCTTCCCTACGCCTCGTCAAGCTCCGCCAGATCGTCGTCGGTCAGCACCACTTCGGCGGCGGCCACGTTCTCGTCGAGATGGCTCACCGTCGAGGTGCCCGTGTGATCGCCCAGCGTGATCGTGCCGGCGGCCGGGGCCGGGACGTGAACGCTTTTTCTGGTGCTCATGACCGACTTCCCTTCGGACGGAAAATGAATCCAGCCGCAGCGGCCCGTGGACCGTGCGGCATCGATTGAACGAAGGGCGGAGGGTAGGCCGCCACTCGGGATGAGGCCGTGACCGAAGTCACCGGGGATTGCGGAGACCGCGAGTCCAGATCCAGTACGCCGGCACGCCGGCCAGCAGTGCTGCGAGGCAGGCGCCGGCCGACCCCGGATG
>JACDDX010000072.1 GCA_013816685.1 Gemmatimonadales bacterium | reverse complement strand
AGACCGTCCAGGTCATCCGCACACAGGTGCGGGACGTCTCGGCCACGATGTCACGGGGATCCGCGCGAGTGGAAGGCATCGAACAGGTGGCGGTCGCTGCCGCGCGGGCGCTGGAGGAAATTTCGGCGGCGGTGCGGGAAGTCCATGCCGCGGCCGCGGACGTGGCGGACGTCGCCTCAGCGAATCGTCACATCGTGGAGCAGTTGGGGGAGCGCACGCAGGAAGTGAGTCAGGCGGGGTCGGAGCACGCGTCGTCCAGCGAGCAGGTCACCGCGGCTGCCGAGCAGCAGAGCGCATCGACCCAGGAGATGGCAGCAGCGGCGGGGGAGCTCCTGCAGGGCGCAACCCGCCTCACCGCGATGATGGAGGAATTCAAGACCTGATCTACCGCTACTTCTTCCGGGCGCCCTTGGCAGCCTTCTTGACCGGCTTGGTGGCCTTCACGGACTTGATGGTTCGTGCGGCTTTGGCCTTCGTCCGCGCCTTGCTGGCCTTCTCGCGATCGGCCGCGCGGTCCAGCCGGCGCTGTTCAGCCGCATGGAGGTCGCCGATCAACCTGTCGCCTTCTTCCTGCGCCATGAGACTCCGCCTGGTCGCATAGCGGACCAGCTCCTCAGCGTCGGCGATGTTGAATTCGCCGATCCGGGCGGCAGCTCGGATCACGTGGCTCAGCGCATCCGCGACCGGACTGCGCAGCACCTGCGCGATGCCGGGAAGCGTTTCGAGCAACGTGGAAATCTGGGACCCGCCGAGCTCGGACACCGCAGCCTCCTTCTCCTGAGACGCCCCACATGGCAGTATGAACTCCGCGAGGGCGTATTCTCGCTACGAAACACGCTCTGCGCTAGTAGTAGCGCGTTGTACGTACACCAGTCCAGTCGTATAAGGCCGCAGTTAGCGGGTTACTATGATCTCTCCCCCTTCGTCATAGGCTCGGTGTACAAGACAGAAGTAGCGGTAGTGTCCTGGCGAGAGCCTCGGCACGGTGAACCGGTAGCGGTTTCCGCTGGCGGCGAGCGGAGGACTGGCGAGATCGCCGCTTCGACCCGGGAGTGCCGAGTTCAGAGCGCGCCGATCGGCGTCGGAGAGCCCGGCCGGTTCGAACACAACGCTGTGGGGCGCACCGCTGACGACGCGAAAGACCAGAATGTCGCCAGGGCGGACCGCTACGCTCCCCGGCTCGAAGCGATTGCTGTCGCCCTTCCCTTCGCCCTGGATGAGGATTTCCCTGGTCTGCTGCGCCTCGACCCTCCCGAAGGTCGCCGACAGGCCCAGTACAGCGGCGGAGGCAATCGCGATCCCTTTCCATTTCGTCGACATCGATCTCCTCAAGGCACAGCGAGTGGCGGGGCCAAAATCTTTGCGCGTCAGGCGAAAGTCTCATAAGTTGGGGGAGGGTGGGCTAAGTCAGTTCTGTGCCTTCACACCCCCCGGAAGGGCCGACTGTGGGACGTCGGGGCATCAAGGAATATCGTGCGCCTGAAGCACTCGTCCTGATCGCAGCGGACCGGGACCAGAAGCCGTTGGTGTGTCCATCGTGCGGCGCCGAGGCGGTCGAGCGCGTCCCTGCTCGTGAATCCGAGGATGCGCCCGGCGGCCGGGTAACGCTCCACTGCAACGCGTGCAGTCGCACGGCGACCTACATTCCCCGAAATCTCAATCGATCGTCGCTTCCCGAAGCCCCTCGCCCTTCCTTCGAAAGTTAAGGCAGCGCCCAGCTACCGGGGTCGGGTGAAGATCCGCCCCCACCGTACCGCCGTGAGAAACGGCAGCGCCCGCCAACTCGTCGCATCATAGCTGAAATAGACCACCAACGGACGCCCGCGCACATTCACGCGAGGCAGGAACCCCCAGTACCGGCCGTCGTAGGAGCTGTCTCGGTTGTCGCCCATCATGAAGAACGAATCGGGGGGCACGACGATCGGGCCCCAGTTCTGGAGATCGGGCTGGTAGCCGGCCGAATCACGACCGACGAAGTGCGCGATCTGCCAGTCGCGCATTTTGGCGCGCTGAATCGCCTCCTCCGAACGCGTCGGGTCGGCGTGGACAGCGTACGGCTCGTCCACCCGCCGCTTATTCCGATACAGCTCCCCGTTCTCCATCGAGAGGGTATCGCCCGGAAGCCCGATCAGCCGCTTCACGACCTTGAGCCCTTCCTCCTCGACCGAATCGAATACCAGGATATCGTTGCGGCGCGGCTCCCGCACGGCAGGCAACCTGGTGTGAATCAATGGAACTTCCGCTCCGTACAGCGCCTTGTTGACGAACAGGAAGTCACCGATGAGCAGCGTGTTTTCCATGCTGCCGGACGGGATGCGGAACGCTTCCACCAGAAAGGTGCGGAGCAGGAACCAGACGACCAGCGCCACGAGGATCGATTTGGCCCACTCCCAGAGCCAGGTGACAAAGGTCCGGGGGCGATTGGCGATCGTGGCGGTCATCGGACTGGTTTCCTCTCGGAGCGTGTCAGCTGGCGAGCGCGGAATGTAATGAGCATCAGGGGACCATCTCGGTCACGGTGCCCTCCACGGACGCGACCCGGGCGATCGGCGCGGCCGAGTTTACCTCGAGCTCACGATCGAGGAGATTCCAGGTGACGACACCATCCTCCGACGCAGGCTCGAGGAGATAGCTCGCCAGCAGCCCCAGCGGCTGCCGGGTGCGGATCAGAAACGTCCCCGGGCTGACGGCCACGTGCCGGCCGGCGCGCCACCGTCCCTCGGCCCTGACCGTCCGGTGCCCTTCGAAGACCGGCTCGACGACCAGCGAGTCCACCGTGAACGAATCCACCACTCCCCGCCAAGGCGTACGTACCCGTTCGACCACGATCCCCTGAGCCCGCAGCAGCGACACGACCGAGCGCAAGCGTCCCGGTACCAGGTACGCCGCCGGGCGCGCCTCACGGCGAGCGGCGGCGAACCGACCGTATACCGGCATCCGGATGCGGCGGAAGACGCCCGTCCGACGGCGCGGGGCATAGCCATCGGAACCGGCGCCGGCTGCTCCAGTGAGCTCGGCGATCACCTCCTGCGTGTCCGGCGGGGCGAGCACGCTCCGGACGATGACCGAGTCCGGACGCTGCCGATCCGACGCGGCGGTCAGCGCGTGGATGTGGGACGTTGCCGCCGCCGCCAACCCCAGCACCTCGCGCACGAAGCGCCGGGTTGCGGTGATGCGCGTCCGAAAATCGGCGTGGCTGTACCCTTCGCTCAGCACCGCGACCCGTCCCCTCAGCGCCATCCAGTTGGTGCCGAAACGCGGGCGGGCGTCATAGGTCTCCCAGCCCAGCACCAGTGAGTCCGGCTCCTGGTTCCTGAAGTTTCCGTAGGAGAAGGTCTCCGTACGGTACAGCCGACGCAGCCGCTCACGTGCCTGGGGAAGCAGGACGGCTCTGGCAAACTCACCGGACGGGCTGGCGTTGGGATTGAGGCCCGGGGCGTAGGTGAGCGCGTAGCCGTGGTAGCTCCCGTCGGTCGTGTGCAGATCGATGAACAGATCGGGATCCCAGCGCTCGATCAGCACGGCGGCGCCCCGGGTCTCGGGGGCCTCCATTTTCACATAGTCCCGATTGAGATTGAGGTACTGCCCGTTCTGATTTCGACCAACGATGGCGGGCCCGTTCTGCTCGGGCCGGTACACCTGGCCGGGGCCAAGTCGCTCGTTTCCGTCGGTGTTGTAGATCGGCACCACGATGAGCACGAGGCTGTCGAGCAGAGCTCGCAGCGGCCCGAGTGTGAGATCCCGGAGCAGCATCTGCGCGGCTTCCTTCCCCTCCACTTCCCCGGCGTGAATGTTCGCCTGCAGCCACACGACCAGCTTGCCGCTCCGCTTCGCCTCGGCCGGCGTCGAAACCAGCGGCCGCGATGCGATCACGTACGGCACCGCGCGGCCTTCGGGACTCGCGGCGAGGATGCCGACCCGGATTCCCGCGCCCCGCCGCTGCAACGAATCGAGGAACGAACGCACATCGGCGAGCGAGGAGGTCTCCCGGAAGCCGGTTCGCTCGGGCCGGGTCGACTGCGCCAGCCCTGAGTGCGCAATCAGTGAGACCGAGCCCACCGCTGTGAGCAGGCGACGCATGTTGGGGGAGCACACGTTCAGAAGGACCCACATCATGGAGGGCCGGCGTCACCGGGCGACAGCACACGATGTTCGAACACCTCGGGCACGCCGTCCTCCACCGAGAAAATGACCTGCGGCACCAGGAATCGGCGGCTGGGCGCCGCGATCAGGCGGTCGGGCGTATTGCGCTCGGCGCGCCACGCGGTGACGAGCTCCGGCCGCTGCGCGATGGAGTCGGGCCGGGACGGAGCCTGCAGCAGCGCGGGCACCACGCGCCGGTCGTCGCCCAGGGCTGATGCGAGCGCGCGGATCATGGCGTAGCCAAGCACGTGCTGGTCGTCCGGGTTGCCCCGGGCGAGCCGGACCCGTTTCTCCGCTTCGCCCACCCCGAGCAACGGCCAGCGGTCGAGCAGCGGAGCGAGCACCTGCGCTGTCCGCCACTCCGCGAGCCCTTCGGCAAGATAGGGATCGGTGACTGGGATCGAGACGAACGGCGCCGTCGAATCGGCCGCGGAGGCCACGAGAGTGAGCCGTCGCCGCTCGAAGATCAGGTGCTGCCACTCGTGCAGTACCGAAGCCACGGCCAGCAGCGGAAGGCTGCCGGGATCGAGCGCGATCGCATCGGCCGGTTCGAGGAATCCATTCAGACTCTCGCGCGCCTGCCGCGCTACGCTGGTCAAGCGGAAGGTCTCCCGGCCCGTCTCCAGCACGAACGGTCCGGCTTCCAATTCCGGTAGTTGGTGCAGCATCCGCAGCAGTCCGCCGGGACCGGCTCGCAGCAGCCACGCCCGTCCTTCCGCGTCTTCCGCCCGCACGAGCTGCGCGAACAGCGCCGGCGGCACACCGTAACGCGGAACAGCCTGGGGGTAGCCGAACAACTGCAGCCTGATCGCCGGCAGCAGGGCCCCGTTCGCGGTCGAGTCGCCGGCTTCCTGGTCGTGCCGCCAGAGAGCCGCGACTCTGCCCGCCAGCGAGCGGGGGCCAGGTCCGGGCAGATAGGCCGCGGTGAGCAGGAAATCGATCGCCTCGGCATACCATGAGGCGGACTGCCCGTAGGCGTCGAGCAGCGCCAGCGTGGCGATGGCCGAGACGGAGTCGGCGCGCCACAGTCCAGCACGGGCACCGGCGAATCCGGCCGAATCGCTGGCGGCGAGGACGAGGATCCTATAGAGGGCGCGCGGGATCGCGGCGGAGGTATCGCTGGTATCACGGGCGCCGGGCGCGAGCCAGCCGGACGCGGTCAGCGCAGCCCGGGCGTCGTTCCACCGTAACGACGGCGCGCGCACACGTGCCCGCGCAAGCGCGGCATCGTGGAGATCCACGATCCACGCACCGCGAACGCGAAAGATCCGGTCCAGCCTGATGCGAGTCGAGTCGTCGCACGACGCGCGAATCGAGATCAGCGTCCGCCGGGCGGCAGCGACAACCTCCGCGCGGTGTGCGAGACCGAGGACGCGGAGCGGCCCGTCGGCCGGGAGGGCTGTGCCGCTGAGGGGGGTGAGGCCGGCGCGGGCGGAGAGTCGAGCGTATCGCGCCACAGCGTTCCGGTCCGACTGCGATGCGCGGTACCACGGCCCCGGAATGCGAAGCACGTTGGTACCGCGCCCGGCGACGATCTCCCGAAGTCGGAAACGCGGTAGCGGTGCGTCCTGCGCCGGCGCGCGTGCGGCGTCGCTCGCCAGCAACACGAAGGCGGCGGCCATACTCGCGGCCACACTCGCGGCCGCCCGCCGCGCGCCTGTCACGCGACGATCACGGGCGACTAACGCTCGCGTGCAGCCCGCGGCGTCCGCTCGACCACCTTGGCGCTCACCGGCGCGCCTTCGCCAAGACGCTCCTGGCCGCCGACCACCACCTGCTCTCCTGCCGTCACGCCTTCAATGACCTCCACGAATCCCGGGCTGCGGACGCCCAGTGTGACCTGCCGCCGGATCGCCTTCCCGCCAACGGTAACCCAGACGAAGGATGATCCCTGTAACGGCAGCACCGCATCTTCGGGAATCACGATCGCCCGCGGCCGGACCGCGGTCGCCAGACGCGCCTCGATGAACATGCCCGGTTGCAGCTCCCGCCCGCGGTTCGGCACCTGGGCCTTGACGGTGATCGTTCGTCCCGGAAGCTGAACGACCGGATCCACGAAGTCCACCACACCGCTGAATTGTAGGCCCGGCAGCGCGGCCACCTGGAAGGTGACCCGCTGGCCTCGCTTGAGCTGATCGGCGTAGCGCTCGGGCACCTGAAACGCCGCCCGCTGCGGCGAGACGGTCTGCAGCGTCGCGAGCTTCGAGCTGGTGGTGACGTAGTCGCCGAGGCTCACTGTGCGCTGGCCCACGACACCGCTGAAGGGCGCCCGGATCACCGTCCGGCCGAGGCGGACGTTGAGCAGATCGACCTGTGCCGCGCTGCCGCGCGAGGTTGCCTCCGCCCGTTCCAGCTCGGCGCGCGACGACGCTTCCTGCGCCAGAAGATCGCGGGTGCGCGACAGGGACTGCCGCGCGAGATCGCGATCCGCTTCCGCACGCGCGACCTCGGCCCGCAGCTCGGCGTCGTCGATGCGGAACAACGGGGTTCCTTTCGTGACCTCACGGCCTTCACGAGCCAGGATCTCGACGATGCGTCCCTCGATGGCGGGGCGGACCTCGATGGATTGGACCGCTTCGATCTGGCCCGTGGCGAGGATCGCGTCCTCGACCGTGTCGGCACGGGCGACCGCCACCTCCACCGGCATCGGTGGCGACGCGGGCGCCGACCCGCCGACGGCGCCTGGCGCGCCCGGCTTGCCTTCGGACGCGGCCTTGTCGCAGCCGCCGATCGCCAGCACCAGGAGCACACACCCCAGGGGCGGCAGGAGAGCATGGGACGGTCTCACGATGCACCCTTGTTGGAAAAGAGTCTGCGGCCGAGAATCGCCTCGAGCCCGGCGATGGCCAGTCGGCTGGCGTAACGGGCCTGTACGAGGTCAGCTTCGGCCTGCGTGAGGCGAACCTGCGCGTCGAGGAAGGTGATGATGTCGGTGGCTCCACTCCGATAGCGCGACTCCTGGACCCTGAAATTCTCTCGTGCGACGAGCACCCCGGTGGTGGATAGCGCCTCGGTGGCGCGCGCGGTGCCATAGGCGTCGTAGGCTTCCGTCACGTCGCGCTCCGCGGCGCGCTCGAGGTCAGCCCGGACGGCACGCGCGACGTCACGGTTCACCCGCGACTGCGACAGCGCGATCTCACGCTGCCCGTTGTCCCAGATCGGAACCGATACGGTCAGCGTCAGAGCGGAGACATTCGCGGCGCCGGGGAAGAATTTGACGTCGAATCGCTGATGGCTGCCCGACAGGAACAGGCTGGGCAGATACCCGCTCTGCCGAGCCCGCACCTCGGCGGCGGCCGCACGCTCGGCCGCGCGGGCCGCTCGATATTGTGGACCCTGGTCGAGCGCGCTGCGGACCGCGTCCGCAAGGGTGACGGGCAGATCGGGCGCGCCCGCCGTATCCGCCGGCATGGCCGCGATCTGGCCGCGCGCGCCCACCCGCCGGC
>JACDDX010000071.1 GCA_013816685.1 Gemmatimonadales bacterium | reverse complement strand
GCGATCGTCTTGGAGCCGGCGTTGGCCTCCCCGGCGTAGTAGACGGCGTCGTAGGCGTTGAGGTCGGAGTCGGTGCCGGGCCGCTCGCGCTTGTAGGCGGCGGGCACCGGGAGGCCGCGCTGGAGCCCGGGGAGCACGGCGGCGTAGCGCGCCAGCCGCCGGCTCCACGCCCGATCCTTGATGAGGACGTACGACTCGTGCGACGCCTTTGCGCCCGCCAGCTCGTCCTCGTACGTCTCGATCGGCCCGATGACGATGTCCAGCGTGTTGCGCTTCATGTCCAGCCACGCCAGATCGCTGGGCCGGTAGTGGTCGGTCTCGAGCGCTCGGGCGCGGAGCTCGAGATAGCGGCGGAGGTCGGGATCATCGGCCAGCGCCGCCGCCGACCTGAGCCGGGCTGCGGCCACACGGATCGGGCCGGCGAAGGCCTCGTGATAGGGCACCGCGATGAGTCCGCGTGTCGAATCGCGGTGGACGACGGTGTACTGGCTCCGGATCGGCGCGCCCGCCGGGGTTCGGGCGAGCGAGTCCAGCTCGACCCTGCTGATGTCGGGGGGATAGAATCGCGAGCCCGGCGGCTTCGCGCCGACCCCGGGCACGAACGGCGCGTTGCTGGCGAGCCGATCCCAGGGACCGTAGTTGATTTCGGCATAGCGACGCACCGCCGGATCGGCGAGGCTCCGGAGCAGCGAGTCGCGGTTCCCGAACGTCTCGCGCCAGAAAATCGTGTCCATCTGCCGGGCCGCATCGATCAGGAGCGGCACCATCCGGCGCTCGCGGGCGCTGAGCGGCGCGAGGTCGGCGGTGAGGCGTACCGGCGTGTACTGACGAAGCCGCTCGGCGACCGGGACCGCGTCCGTGCGAGCGCTCGCCGCAGGCTGGGACACCGAGTCCCCCGCCGCGGCGCTGGCGGCGCGTCCGCCGCTCCGGGGGCCGCAGCCGATTAATGCTGCCAGCAGGGCAATAACGGGCACAGGGACAACGAGGATGGCGCGCGCCGGACGCACGATCTTAGTCATACCTGCAAGAGAATCGGTCCAGGGCGGCGAGAACAAGGCCCGCGCGGTCCCGCGAAGCTACTACTCGACCGTCACCGTTCCCCTCATGAACGGGTGCGGCATGCAGTGGTAGGCAAAGGCGCCCGATGCGTCGAATGTCCGGGTGAACCCGTCGCTCGGAGCGAGGAGCGGCGAGGACCAGGCCCCGGCGTCGGCGGTGGTCGTGTGCGCGGTCGCCGAGGTTTCGCAGTTCACCCAGGTTACTCGGCCTCCCGCCGGCATCCGCACGACGGCCGGATCGAAGGAGAAGCCGCGAATCAGCACCACCGTTGACCCCGGAACGCCGCCGGTGGAGGGCAGCAGGCAGGGGGTATCCGACGGGGAGGTCGCCTGGCGGTCGGAAAAACAGCCGGCGGCTGCGAGGCCGGTGCCGCTCAATGCCAGCAGGGCAACAACCGTTGCTACGGCGGCGCGCCGGCAAGGTGCCCGTGCGCTCACCGGACCACCACCACGCCCCGCATGAACGAGTGCGGCGTGCAGTGAAAGCGATAGGTGCCCGGCGCGGCAAATGTGACCACCCCCGTGGCGCCCGGCGAAATCAGGCCGGTGTCAAACCGTCCATCGTCCGCCGTGACACTATGGGCGGCCTGGCCGGCGTTGATCCAGCGCACGGTGGTTCCCGCCTGGATCTGCAATCGCCCGGGGCGGAACGCGAAATCTTCGACCGTGGCCCGTGAACCCACTGTGCCGCGGCTCGCCGGCGGGTGTACGGACCGCGGCGGTGACGCGGACGCCTCCGGTCGGTCGGGGCGGCCGCCGAAGTAGCGCGCCAGCGTAATCGGAATGGTGAACTCGAATCCGTAGCGCGTGGTCGCCGTGCCGCGCGACGCACTCTCGAGCGTCACATTGTTCGCGTTGGTAACGTGCAGCGAGAGGCCGTGCGGGGTTCCCGGAATCGTGATGTTGAGCCCGGCACTCCAGGCGACCCGTTCCCCGGGGTTGCGCCGCGTCAGGTCGGCGACATCGCCGGCGACCGACAGGTGCGGAGTCAGCCGCAGGACCGCGCCGGCGGCGAGTGCCACGCCCGCGCCACCGCCGTCCGGGTCTTTAAGCGCTCGGAGCGCTCCGAGCATTCGCACCGGGCCCTCGCTTCGCGCCGCCGATATCTCGGCGCCGAGGCCACGCGCCGCCAGGTTATACCCGATCTCCGCGCCGGCATCGAGCGGGGCCCCGCTCGCCTGCGCCAGAGCCTGGATCCGACCGAACAACTCCCATTCGTTCGGATAGCGGGGAGTCAGTTCCGAACTGGTCGCGTAATAAACGCCCAGGAGGGTGTGCCATGGAAGCGCACCGGCGAGCAGGAAGGTCGGACTGTTGGCAACCTTGCGCTCGGGGGCCGGACCGGCCGTGAAGCGATGGAGAAAGTTGAAATAGAGCATGCCGGGCGCGCCGACCCATGGCCCCGGCAGATTGGGCGAGCGGACCAGGAGGCCCTGAGCCACCGCCGGCGGCTGAACCATCGCAACGACCACAAGACCGGGCAGCAGGAGCCGACGAAAGAACATTGCACTAGATACCTGAATCCGGAACCGGCGGTCTTGCAGGGCCACAACCAGTTTGAACCGGGCTAGCGTCAGGAGGCGCGGACGACCCGCCGGTAGGTCGAGGGCGAAAAGCCGGTATGCCGACGGAACAGGTTGGAGAAGTGGCTCTGATCCGAGAATCCGGCCTCGATTGCGATTTCGGCCAGGGGCCGGTCCGAGTCGGCAAGCTGTCGGGTGGCGCGCTCGATTCTCGTGCGCCGCACAAACTCGCCCACGGTGCATCCGTAGGCGAGGCGGAACCGCCGGGCAAGCGTAACGGGGTGGACACCGACCGCCTCCGCGAGGCCGCCCAGGCTCGGCCGGACCGCTGGCTGGTCGAGTATTCGGTCGCGCGCCTCCAGTAGCCATCGCGGCGAGCCCTGGAGGTGATGACCGTCCTGCCAGCGGGCCGCCAACGCCACCAGCTCCAGCAGCAACCCCTCCACGACGAGCGGCGCGGCCACGTCGGTCGCTCGCATCTCCTGGCACACCCGCCACGCCAGCACTGAAATCAGTCCACCCTGGTACGAACTCCGCTCGTCCAGCACCCCAGCGCAGGGGCGGATGGCGGCGACCTGGGCCGCATCGGCCTCGATGAGGAGGCCGCGCACCGGGCCGCGGAACTGGTCGCAGTGCCGGTCGCCCGCCGGGGTGATCTTGAGCGTCGAGGTGGTGCAGAGCAGGGAGCCGCCCCGCCAGGACTCGGTGAAGCTACCGCGAAGGACGAAGCAGATCGTGGGCGTATCATGGTGATGCCAGGGCAGCGCCGTTCCCGCCGGGTGCACACCCTCGGTCAACTTGAAGCCGCCTGCCTGCACCAGCCGCCTTGCCCGAGCGGCCGGTGGCCGCGGACGGTTGCCTGACATACCGCCTCATTTCCCGGGAAAAGCATTCTCCCGACCCAGAACAGGACGACTGCACTGCGACCGCGAGCACACCCGCGGTACGCTGCCGGCGGACCCGCTACCGTGCTGCAACCAGGCTAATCCTCTCCAAGACGCACCGCCGGGCGTACGCTAGCCTCCACACCATGGCCGCCCATCACGGGCCGGCAACGAGGAGGACCGAATGCAACGAGACACGGCGCAGCGAGGAATGGCCGCGGCCGCGGCACTGGGGCTGCTGGCCGGCGCCTGCTCCGGCAATTCCAGCGACCCGAATCAGCCGAGTGCGGGTCCCTCGGTCGAGGTGAAGAATTTCGCCTTTGATCCTGACTCCCTGCAGACCCCCGTCAACACGACGGTGACCTGGACCTGGAACTCGGGTGGCACCCGGCACACTGTGACCTTCGGCGACGGCGAGCGCTCCGATACCATGGGCTCCGGCTCCTACACTCGCACCTTTACGGCCCCAGGCAGCTATCGCTACCACTGCGCCATTCATCCAGTCCAGATGCAGGGGGTGATCACCATTCCCGGCGCCGCCACGAGTGGCCCGACCGGCGACACCGCCGGCACAGGCCAAACGCCGGGCGGAGGCTATGGCCCCTGACCTGGCCCAGGGTTCAGCCCAGCGTGATCGGCCCTTCGATCACGATCTCCGTCGGCAGCCCCTCGATTTCCATGACTGCCCGCGCCCGCAACGTCTCGCTGCCGGTCAGCGCGCCCGACTTGATGCCGTCGTCCACCGCGCGCTCGACCTCGCGCTGGGCCGTCACGCCAAACTGCTTGAGCAGCTTCCGCAGCGACTGGTTGAAGCGTTCCTCGTCCACCTGATCCTCCCTCAGGTTTGTCGGAGCAGCAGTTCCACGAACGGACGCTGCTCCGCGTTGCCGTTGACCCGCAGCCATTCGGTGAAGAGTCGCCGGCTCTCATCCGCGAGCACGTCACCGACGATGCGCGGCATCTGATTGTCCGGGCCCGCTGGAGGCCGTACCCGGCTCGATCCGTTGTCCGCCGGCGCCCGGAGCCCGAAGATGATGCTGTCCACCGCGGTCTCCATGGCGGCACCGGTACACATCACGCAGGGCTCGAGCGTGGAGACGAGCAGCACGTCTCGCGCGGCGGGCGGCACCATGCCCGCCGCATGCGCGAACGCAATCATCTCCGCGTGGGCGGTCGGGTTGCCCGAGCGCCGCATCTCGTTGAATCCGCGCGCCACGATCCGTCCGTCACCGCGGGCGATCACCGCTCCGATCGGCACTTCGCCGGCCCGCAGTCCCGCCTCCGCGGACTCGAGCGCCGCGCGCATCAGGGTCTCCTGGACCTCGCGGGTGAGCGCGCGCTCACCGGGCGACCCGGTGACCAGCGCGCACTCGAGGTCCTCGAGCAGGTGGCCGGTGTCGCGCCACACGGCTCGGGCGCCGGCCCGAAGCAACGCCGGAGCGGGGTTGCCGCCGGACAGCACGCCCAGGGCGACGACCCCGGCGGCGGTGGCCGCACAGGCGTCGTAGACGGTGTCACCGACCATCGCGCACTGCGCCGGCGAGAGGCCCAGCTTCCGGACCGCCGCCGTCACGAGATCGGGCGCCGGCTTGCTGGACTCCGCCTCCTCGCTGGTGACGACTTCATCGGCCAGCGCCGCCAGGTCAAGTCCGGCGCTCGCCATGGTGCCCTGGAGGTGGCCCGGATCGCTGCTGGTGGCGAGCGCGCTGCGCAGTCCGCGCGCACGCAGCGCCGCGAACAGCTCCGGGACCCGGGGGAAGACCGCGAGACCGTCTCGGCGCACCGCCTCCAGGTAGGCCGACCGCTGGCGTTTCCGGAGCGCGTCGCCGTCCCGCGCATCGGCGACCTGTCCGAGGATGGCGGGCACCAGGCGATCGCCGCCCTTGCCGACCTCGACCGTGATGCGGTCGGGCCCGATCCGGTACCCATACGCCTCGAACGCCGAACGCCACGCCTCAACGTGGACCGCGTTGCTGTCCACCAGCGTGCCATCGATATCGAAGATGATGCCGTTGAGTGCCATGGCCCAACATAGCAGAAGGGGACCGGCGGAGCCGATCCCCTTCTGCACCATGACGTCGAGGATGTGTCAGGGAGCGTCGTTCAGCCTGACCCGCTCCACCCGCCGGGTCTGCGTCCGTGGGTTATAGATCTGCAAGCTCACGATCGCGCCCTTCTTCTGCTGGTTGAGCACGCCGCGCAGCTCAGCGTCGGTCCGCACCGCCCGACCTTCGATGGAGACGATCACGTCCGGGCCTCCCCGCTGCGGATCATCGAGCAACCCGACGTCCCAGGCCGGGCCGCCCGGCGTCACCTCGGTGACGACGAGCCCCCGGGCGACCGGAGGAATCTGGAGCTGCCGTGCCACGTCCGCCGTGACCGGCTCCACCGAGATCCCGAGCCGGTTCATGGCCGCGCCGGTGGGAGCTGTCGTGCTGTCATCGTTCTCGTCGGCGCTGGCGACCTGCGCCGGCTCACTCAGCTCCTGAAGCCGCACGTTGAGGACCTTCCGGATGCCGCCCTTCCGCGCGATCTCCACCTTGACCATGTCGCCGGGCTTCCGGAAACCGATCACCTGCTGCAGTTGCCCGACTCGCTCCACCGGCTTGCCATCGACCGAGACGATGATATCGCCCGGCTGAATGCCGGCCGCTCGGGCGGGTGAGTCGCTGCTGGGAATGTCCTTGACGACCACGCCGCTGATCTCGGGCAGGCCGACGTACTGGGCGTCATTGATGCTGACGTTGTCGATGGCGACCCCGAGCGCGGCGCGGTGCACTCGGCCGGTCTCGATGATCTGGGTCATCACGACGCGCGCCAGATTGATCGGGATCGCGAACCCGTAGCCCACGTTGAAGCCGGTCTCGCTGGCGATGGCGGAGTTGATGCCGATCACCGCACCCTGCACGCTGACCAGCGGGCCGCCCGAATTGCCCGGATTGATAGCGGCGTCGGTCTGAATGAAATCCTGGATGCTGCCCTGGCCCCGCCCTGGAAGACCGGTGAGCGCACGTCCCTTGGCGCTGATGATCCCCTGCGTCACTGTAAAGGTCAGATTCTCCCCGAGCGGATTGCCGACGGCGAGCACCCACTCGCCGACCCTGGAGTCGTCGCTGTTCCCCAGGGAGAGCGGGGGCAGTCCCTTCGCGTCGATCTTGAGCACGGCCACGTCGGTGTTCGGGTCGCTGCCGATGACCTTCGCCTTGAATTCCCGGTTGTCGAGCAGGCGCACCGTGACCTGGTCCGCGCCTTCGACGACGTGGTTGTTGGTGAGCACGTAGCCGTCGGCCGAGATGATGAAGCCCGACCCGCTGCCCTCCTCGATGTCGGGCGGATGCTTGAAATTCGGGAACAGGCGCTCCATGCCCGGCGGCACCCGGCCCCGCGCGGCGTGCTCCTGGCGCTGCGAGCGGATGTAGACCACGCTCGGCTTGACGTGCTCGGCGACGGAGGCGAACGCCTCGCTGAGGTCCTGCAGCGGACGCGCGGCGGGGATCGACGGCGGCGGCACCGACGCGATGGCAGCGGCCTGCCGGCCCTGCTGCTGTGCCGCGGAGCGATTGGGCAGGTCGAGCAACCCGGCGAACAGGAGCCCGAGCGCGAACGCCAGCGCGACCAGGCCTCCGAATTTGACCCAATTCAACGAACGAGCGGACATCGGACGGTCCTTCGGATGAGCCGTGGGGAATACAGTCACAGGATGCTGAATACTACTCTGGCGGGCTGGGGAGGGGGACGCGACTTTCCGCGTCCCCGAACCCGAACTTCACTATCTACTTCTTCTCGTCCACGATCTCATAGTCGGCTTCCACGACATCGGCCTGCCCCGGCTGCGCGTCGGCGCCGGGACTACCCGGCTCGGCGCCGGGCTGGCCGCCTTCCGGACCCGCGCTCTGCGCGCTCTGATACATCGCGGCCCCCGCCGCCGAGTACGCGGTATTGAGATCGTCGAGCGCCTTCTGGATCCCATCCGCTTCCCCGGTGCGCAGTGCCTGCCGAGCGGTTTCGAGGGAGGTGTCGAGCCGGCTCTTGGTCTCCGCTGGCAGGCGATCCACCCACTCCTTGCTGTCCTTCTCGACCCGGTACACCAGGCTGTCGAGCTGATTCCGGGCCTCGATCTGCTCCCGGCGGGTCTTATCATCGGTCGCG
>JACDDX010000070.1 GCA_013816685.1 Gemmatimonadales bacterium | reverse complement strand
GTGCGGCTGGGTCGGGATGGAGCGGAAGATGAGCAAGGCCGACGGAGAGTCCCGCACCTGCATGAAGTGCGGGCACAAGGTCGTCGTTGCCGAAGCCGAGGAAGCAGCGCTGGCGTGAGGGTGAGCGTGGTCGGCGGAGGGCTGGCGGGCTCGGAGGCCGCCTGGGCCCTCGCCGAGCGAGGCTTCGATGTCGTGCTGTACGAGATGCGCCCGGTAGTGCCGACGGCAGCCCACCGCACGGACCGTCTCGCCGAACTGGTCTGCAGCAACACCTTCAAATCGGTCGAGCTGGGGAACGCGCACGGTCTGCTCAAGGCCGAGCTGCGGGCGCTGGGCAGCGTGTTGCTGCCGTGCGCCGACGTGGCCCGAGTGCCGGGTGGCAGCGCGCTCGCGGTGGACCGGGAGCTCTTTTCGGCTGCGGTGGACGCGCGGATCATCGGGCACCGGCGGATCACGGTCGTCCGCGGGGAAGTGGCGGACCTCCCGTCGCCGGGCATCGTGGCGACCGGTCCGCTCACCTCGCACCGGCTCGCGCAGGCTATCGCCGGCCGGCTGGGCAGCGACGCGCTCGCGTTTTACGACGCCATCGCGCCCGTGCTGGCAGCCGAGTCGCTGGATCACGAACGGCTGTATGCGCTGTCGCGCTATGGCAAAGGCGACGGCGACGACTACCTCAACGCGCCGATGGATCGGGCGACGTACGAGGCGTTCATCGACGCGCTGGTCGCGGCCGACCAACACCACGGTCACGAGTTCGACGCGGTCCCATTCTTCGAGGGATGTCTGCCGGTGGAGGAGATGGCGCGGCGGGGTCGCGAGACGCTCCGGTTCGGGCCGATGAAGCCGGTCGGCCTTCCGGATCCGAGGACCGGACGCGCCCCGCACGCGGTGGTGCAGCTCCGCCGGGAAGACCGCGCCGGGCAGATGTGGAACCTCGTCGGCTTCCAGACCCGGCTCCGGGTCCCGGAGCAGCGGCGCGTCTTCTCCACCATTCCGGGGCTGGCCGATGCGGAGTTCCTCCGCTGGGGCAGCATCCACCGGAACTCCTATCTGAACAGTCCCGCGACCCTGGGGCCCGGCCTCACCGCCCGGGACGACGAGCGGCTCTTCTTCGCGGGCCAGCTCACCGGGGTCGAGGGGTACACCGAGTCGCTGGGGACCGGCCTTCTCGCCGGGATCAATCTGGCGCGGTGCCTGGAAGGGAAGCCGCCGACGATTCCGCCGCCCACCACGATGCTCGGCGGGCTCTACCGCTATCTGCGGGAGGCGGATCCCCGGCACTTCCAGCCCATGAACGCCAACTTCGGCCTGCTCGACCCAATTGAAGGCCGGCTGAAGAAGGACCAGCGAAAGGCGGCGCAGGTCGAGCGGGCGCAGCGCGAGTTTACGGCGTGGATGGCCGGGTTGTGAGCCGGCCCGAGGTCGCAGAGTTCCTGCTGCATCTGGAGAAGGAGCGAGGACAGTCGCCCCACACCGTCCTGGCCTACGGGCGCGACCTGGCGGCGTTCACCGAGTTCTGCGATCGGCACTATGCGGGCGCCTGGACCTGGGCGACGGTGGATCGCATCGGCATCCGGGGATTTCTAGGCGACCTGCAGCGCCGCGGGCTCGCGCGGCGGAGCGCGGCGCGGGCGCTGTCGGCGGTACGGAGTCTCTACCACTATCTCCAGGTGCACCACGGGCTCACCGTCAACGTCGCGCGCGCGGCGAAGGTGCCGAAGCTGGAGAAGCGGCTGCCCACCTACCTCGATCGCGGCCAGACCGAGCAGCTGTTCGAGTGGGCGGAGCTGCGCGCGGGCGCCGGCGAGTTCGGCCCGATTCGCGACCTCGCCATTCTGGAGCTCTTCTATTCCACAGGCATCCGGCTTTCGGAGCTCAGCGGGATGAATCTCGAGGATCTCGACCTGCTCTCGGATCAGGCGAAGGTGCGCGGCAAGGGCCGGAAGGAGCGGATCGTGCCGGTCGGATCGCGGGCGGTGCTCGCGTTGCGCCGCTATCTTGCCCTCCGGGACGGGGTGGTCGAGCGCACCGCCGGTGATCGGCGCGCGGTGTTCGTCGGCCGCCGGGGTCGGCGGATGCCGCCGCGTGCGGTGCAGCGGTCGGTACACGCGATGTTCGACGCGGTGGGCGGCGATGGCCTGCGGGTGCACTCGCTCCGGCACACCTTCGCGACCCACATGCTCGACGCCGGTGCGGACCTCAGGGCGGTGCAGGAACTGCTCGGCCACGCCAGCCTGAGCACGACGCAGATCTACACGCATACCAGCGTGGAGCGGCTCAAGAAGGTGTACCAGCAGGCGCACCCGAGGGCGTGATGATCGAGTTTCATGGCACGACGATCCTGGCGGTCCGGAAGGACGGCCGGGTGGCGCTGGGGGGCGACGGGCAGGTCAGCATCGGCGACACCGTGATGAAGTCGCACGCGGTCAAGGTGCGCGCGCTCAAGGGTGGCAAGGTCCTCGCCGGGTTCGCGGGCTCGGTCGCCGACGCGCTGACGCTCTACGAGAAGTTCGAGGAGAAGCTCGACCGCTATCCGGGCAACCTGCCGCGCGCCGCCGTCGAGCTGGCCAAGGACTGGCGGAGCGACCGGATTCTGCGGCGACTCGAGGCGCTGCTCGTCGTGGCCGACCTGGAACACGGCTTTCTCATCAGCGGCTCGGGCGAACTGATCGAGCCGGACGACGGGATCGTGGCCGTCGGCTCGGGGGGCAACTTCGCGCTCGCCGCCGCCCGGGCGCTGCTGCCGGTGCCGGATCAGTCGGCGCGCTCCATCGTTCAGCGCTCGCTGGAGATCGCATCCGACATCTGCGTCTACACCAACCGGCATATCTCGATTCTCGAGCTGCCGGGCGCGAAGTAAGGAACGTCCCGTGTCCATGACCGACATCGCTCCCGCTCCGTCCGCGACCGCTTCCGCCGAGGGGCAGCCTACGCCGCCCCCCTGGCTCGAGGAGATGCCGCCGCGCCAGATCGTCGCGGAGCTGGATCGCTACATCGTCGGGCAGGAATCGGCGAAGAAGGCGGTAGCGATCGCGGTGCGGAACCGCTGGCGCCGGGCGCAGGCGCCCGACGACATCCGCGACGAGATCACACCTTACAACATCATCATGATCGGCCCGACGGGCGTCGGGAAAACCGAAGTGGCGCGCCGCCTCGCGCGCCTGGCGGGCGCGCCGTTCCTCAAGGTCGAGGCCTCGAAGTTCACCGAGGTGGGCTACGTCGGGCGCGACGCCGAATCCATGGTGCGCGACCTGGTGGACGCGGCGATCAACATGGTGCGGACTGAGCGGGAAGACGAAGTCTTTCCGCAGGCCGAGCAGCGGGCGGACGAGCGGCTGCTCGATTTGTTGTTGCCTCCCGAGCCGGCGCCGGTGCCCGCGGCGGCCCCCGTCGCGCACGGTGCCGCGACCGGCGAGTCGGTCTTCGTCGTCGGCTCTTCCGGACAGGCCAAGTCGGAGCGCGCGGCCACCGCGGAGGAGGAGCGCCGCACCCGGTCGCGTGAAAAGCTCCGGAAGATGCTGGCCGATGGGCGGCTCGACGACCGCGAGGTCGAGATCGAAGTGACGCCGCAGACCTTCCCGATGATGGAGTTCATGCAGCCGCCGCAGGGCATGGAAGGCGCCGACATCAACTTCACCGAGATGCTGCAGGAGATGCTGCCGAAGCGGAAGAAGCGGCGGTCGGTCAAGGTTCCGGAAGCGCGCCGGGTACTGGTGGACGAGGAGCTCAAGAAGCTGGTGGACATGGACGACGTCGTGAACGAGTCGCTCGACCGGGTGGAAAATCACGGCATCATCTTCATCGACGAGATCGACAAGATCGCGGGGGAGCGCAGCACCGCCGGTCCGGACGTGTCCCGCGAAGGCGTGCAGCGCGATCTGCTGCCGATCGTGGAAGGCTCGACCATCCAGACCCGCTACGGCTACGTCCGAAGCGATCACATCCTGTTCATCGCGGCCGGCGCGTTCCACGTGTCGAAGCCGTCGGATCTCATTCCCGAGCTGCAGGGCCGGTTCCCCATCCGGGTCGAACTGTCGCCGCTGACGGAGCAGGATTTCGTCCGCATCATGACCGAGCCGGAAAACGCGCTGACGAAACAGTATCAGGCGCTGGTGGCGGCGGAGGGCGTCGAGCTGGAATTCACGGCCGAAGGGATCGCGGAGGTCTCGCGGGTGGCGTTTCAGGCCAACGACCGGATGGAGAACATCGGGGCCCGCCGGCTGCACACGGTGATGGCGGCGCTCATGGAGGACACGCTGTTCGATCTGCCCGGGATGGACGAGAAGCGGATCGTGTTCGACGCCGAAGCGGTGCGGTCCCGGCTGGCGAAGATCATCAACGACGACGATCTGCGGCGGTATATCCTGTAGCTGAAGCGTCCTCTCGACCTCGGAGTCGTGTCACGAATGCCGGACGCGATCGAGCGCCTCCGAACCGCTCTGGTCAGGCGGTATGCCATCGAACGCGAGATCGGCCGCGGAGGGATGGCATACGTCTACCTCGCCCGCGATCTCCAGCATCAGCGCCCGGTCGCGGTCAAGCTCCTCCGTCCCGAGCTCGCTGCGTCGCTGGGGAACGACCGGTTTCTGCGTGAAATCCGGATCGCCGCCGCGCTGACCCACCCGCACATCGTTCCGCTCTACGATTCGGGTGAAGTGGACGATCTTCTTTATTTCATCATGCCCTACATCGAGGGCGAGTCGTTGCGGGAGCGGCTGCGGAAGACCCGGCCGCTGCCGGTCGATCAGGCAGTCCACCTGGCGCGGGACGTCGCCGCCGCCCTCGAGTACGCGCATCGGCAAGGCATCATCCATCGGGACATAAAGCCGGGCAATGTGCTGCTGAACGGCACCGAGGCGCTGGTCGCGGACTTCGGCATCGCTCGCGCGATCACGGTTGCCGCGGAGGATGAGCTCAGTGAAACCGGGCTCGCGATGGGTACGCCCGCGTACATGAGTCCGGAGCAGTGTGGCGGAACCGAGGTCGATGCCCGAAGCGACATCTACAGTCTGGGCTGCGTGCTGTACGAGATGCTCACCGGAACGCCGCCGTTCAGTGGCGGGACCGCGCAGGCGATTCTGGCTCGGCACCTGTGTGATCGGCCGAAACCGATGGAGCGAGAAGACGACGACGTCCCGCGCTGGCTGGAGCGGGTAATCGAGCGCGCGCTGCAAAAGTTGCCGGCCGACCGCTTCGCGACGGCAGCCGAATTCGGGGCCGCGCTCGAAGCCACTCAGTCGGTCTCGAACCGTGTTGCGCTGCCACAGGTTTCTCGCTGGAGTCGGCGTTCGCTCGCGGCGGGCGGGCTCGCGCTTACGTTGCTGGCCGGGGGAGCGATGTACCGTCTCTTCGGTACCGGGCGATCCGGCGGAGCCGATCTCGCGTTGCTGGAGGCCGGCGATCGAGCGCTCGACCCGACCCATATCGCGGTACTCTATTTCGAGTCCCGCGGAGCGGACCCGTCGGTCCGATCGACCGCTGACGGGCTCACGGAGGATCTCATCGACCAGCTCGGGCTGGTCAGTGGGCTCAGCGTGATCAGCGCCAATGGCGTGCGCCGGTTCCGTACCGGTGCGGTCCCGATCGACTCGATCGCGCGGTCGCTGGGTGTGGGTTCGATCGTCACCGGCACGGTGAGCGGGTCTGCCGCCGATCGACGGGTGACCGTGCGTCTGCTGGACGCGGCTACCGGACGCCAGCTCCAGAGCAAGGTGCTGACGCCGTCGGTGCATGGCGTGACCGGGCTGCAGGACAACCTGGCCGAGGAGGTCGCGCGCTTCTTGCGCGAGCAGCTGGGGCAGCAGGTGGCCCTCCAGGCCCGACGATCAGAGACCCACAACGACCGCGCCTGGCTCCTGCTTCGCCAGGCGCAGGCGGCACGTGATGACGCCCGTGACCTGTTCCAGAGCGGCGACACGGCCGCGTCTCGACGGACGCTGGACACGGCGGACTCGTTACTGAAGGTGGCCGCAGGGCTCGACCCGGCATGGGCGGAGCCGCTGGTCATTCGCGGGTGGATCGCGGCCGACCGAACCGATCTCGACGTCGCCGCGGCCCGCGTCATCCGGAAGTGGGGGCCACGGGCGATCGCGCTGGCCGACAGCGCCCTGCGCCGTCAGCCCGATCTACCCGCCGCGCTGGAACTTCGGGGATATATCCATTTGATGAACTGGCAGTTCGTCACCCGGGGCAGCCCGACGGAACGCACCGCCGCCGAACGCGACCTCCGCGCCGCGCTTGTACCAGACAATTCCTCACCCGCGTCCGCGTGGGACAGACTCAGCTTCCTACTGGCCACCAGCGGCTCGTTCGCCGAGGCAAACGTCGCGGCGCGGCGCGCCTACGAGGCCGATGCCTTTCTGGCCAGTGCTCCGGCCATCGTGCAGCGGCTCTGGCTCACCTCGATGTTGCTTCGGCGGTGGTCCGAGGCGACGAGCTGGTGCGATCAAGGGGCGCGCCGATTTCCGGAGGACTGGCAGTTCGGGTTCTGTCAGCTCATGATGCTGTCGATGCCGAGCGGCGCGAAGCCCGATGCGGCGCGCGCGTGGAGGCTGGTCGAGCAGATGAAGCGGACGGCACCACCGAGCGACAGAACGATGCTGGCGCCGCGCTGGCAGATGATCGCAGCCGGCGTGCTGGCGCGAGCGGGACTGACAGACAGCGCCCGGCACACGGCGCAGGCGGCCCGGGTAGCGGCCGCCGGCGATCCGGAGCTGGACTTCTACGATGCGGGGGTGCTCGTGTTGCTGGGTGAGCGCACCCTGACCCTGGGGGCGCTCGAGCGCTACCTCCGTTTCAACCCGGGCGCCAAGGCGCTCCTCCGGGGCGATCCTCGATTCGACCCGATCAGTGCCGATCGCCGCTTCGTGGAGCTCGTCGGCGAGACTCGGCCGATCGTCGCCCCGGAAGAGTAGCCCGGCACCTCACAGCTGGACGAGGGAGTACCCGCAATACTGGTTGTGCTTGATCAGGACCCGGGCCGTCCCAGCGCTTTTCAGATCGTGCTCCTGCCTGACCCGATCCGCGCTATCCTCGTTGCCCGTGGCCATGTACATCGCCACGAGAAACTTGATGATCGCGGGACGCGAAAGGAAGATCGCGTCGATTCCCGCCATATCGGTTTCCATGTCCCGCAGCGTGCCGTTCTGTTCCCGCAGGTGCAGCGTGATGCTGACGACTTCCGGAAAGAGTCCATCTGGTTCGACCGGCGGTTCGACCAAGGTGCACCTCCCATCGTGTGAGTGAGACAGTCTCCTCCTTGCCGCTCCCAAGACCGGGCACTACACTCCCGTCCCGACCGCGCCCCTGTCCTTCGCCTCAGGCCTATGATCCCGCGCCATTTCCTTGCCATTCCCGACTTCAGCCGCGACGAGCTCCACGGCATCTTCGATCTGGCGACCCGGATGAAGCACGGTACCTATAAAGAACGGCCATTCGCCGGCAAAACGTTAGGGATGATCTTCGCCAAGAGCTCGACCCGGACCCGGGTCTCGTTTGAGGTCGGTGCGTTCCAACTCGGCGGTCACGCGCTCTTTCTCTCCGCGCGCGACATCCAGCTCGGCCGGGGCGAGCCAATCCGCGATACCGCCCGAGTGCTCTCGCGCTACCTCGACGCCATCATGATCCGCACCTTCGATCACGCCGACGTCGAGGAGCTCGCGCGGTTCGGGACGATCCCGGTCATCAACGGCCTCACCGATCTCCTGCATCCCTGCCAGGTGATGGCCGACCTGCTCACCGTCCGCGAGGCCCTGGGC
>JACDDX010000069.1 GCA_013816685.1 Gemmatimonadales bacterium | reverse complement strand
CGATGAGCCCTATCCCCGGATCGCGCGGAAGGCGTTCAGCTGCTCGGCGTTCCTCATGTACCTCGGCGTCAACCGGCGGTATCCCCATCTGCTGCACCACGGCCTGGCGGTGCCCGCCAGTCTCCGCGCCACCTGCGACGACATCTTCAGGCAGCACCGGATCCCGGACGACCCGGCGTTCTACGTCTGCAATCCCAACAAGACCGACCCGTCGCTGGCGCCGGCAGGCTCGGAGAACATCTATGTCCTGGTCCCGGTGCCGAGTCAGACGCCGGGCTACGAGATCGACTGGGCTGTCGAAGGCCCGCGGCTCGAGACCTCCATGCTCGAGCGGCTGGAGCACTTCGGTCTGGCCGATCTCCGGAAGCACATCGTGACGCGCCGCACCTTCACTCCGGCCGACTTCACCGCCGACTTTTCCGCCACGCGCGGGGAGGCGTTCGGTCTCGCGCACGGCATCGATCAGGTGGGATACTTCCGTCCCCACAACCGGCACCCGCGTTACGGCAACCTCTATTTTGTGGGACAGAGCACGCACCCGGGCTGCGGCATTCCGATGGTCCTCATCTCCTCCCGGCTGGTGACCGAGCGGATCGCCGAGGAGCAGGCGGTGCCCGGGTGACGCTCCGGCTGGAGGCCAGTTACGCGCGGGCCGAGCAGGCGACAGCGGTGTGGGCGCGCAGCTTCTATTTCGCGAGCCGTTTTCTGCCATGCCCGAAGCGCCGGGCGGTGTTCGCGCTGTACGATTATTGCCGCCACGCCGACAATCTGGTGGACGCGCGCGGTCCCAAGCCGAAGTCCCAGGTATTGGGCGAGCTGCACCAGCTGGGTGACACGGTCGAGGCGCTGCACGAGGGCAGTCGCGCGGCGGGCGGCGATCGGTGGCTCGCGCTGGGTGACACCCTCGCGCGGTACCCGGTGCCGCTGCAGCCGCTGCTCGATCTGCTGGAGGGTGTTGCCACTGACCTCGATGATGTCGCGTTCGAGGATTGGGCCGCGCTGCACCGCTATTGCCGCCTCGTCGCCGGGGGCGTCGGGCTGATGCTGGGCCCGGTGCTCGGTGCGACCGGTGCGCTCGGGCCCCGCTACCGCGAGATCGGCGTCGGGCTCGGTGTGGCCATGCAGCTCACCAACGTGCTCCGCGACGTGTCGGAAGACCACGCGGTGGGCCGGCTCTACCTTCCAGCCGACGAGATGCGGAGCTTCGGCGTCGATCGGCGGATGCTCGAGGCCCGCCGGGTCTCCCCCGAGTTCGTGGCGCTCATGCAGTTCCAGGTGCTGCGAGCCCGCGCGCTCTTCGACGCAGCCGACTCCGTGGTCGGACTCTTTCCCCGCGACGGCTCCCGGCTCACCGTCCGGCTGCTGCAGCGCACCTACGCCGGCATTCTCGACGGCATCGAGCGGCTGGGTTATGATGTCTTCCGCGCTCGGGCCTACGTCTCCGGCCCCCGGAAGCTGGTGATTCTGGGACAGGCCATGTGGGCGGAGCGTCCACTCTTGCCGTCGCTGCCCTGGGTCCGTTCGGCCTGAGGCATCTTCCACTGGAGGCCACGTGATCGGCAGGCTGCTCGGACGGCGCGCCATCCTCTCCGAGCGCGAAGCCGACCTGCGCGTTCGCGAGCAGGAACTGCTCGAGCGCCTGGCCGAGGCGCTTGCCCGGTTCGGCACCGACGTCGATGCGGACGACCTCAAGCGCTTCCACGACGCGCGGGAACAGCTCACCGGGCTGTTCCTCCTGGTCGTGGCCGGCGAATTCAACTCCGGAAAATCGAGCTTCATCAACGCGCTCCTTGGCGAGCGCATCCTGCCCGAAGGCGTCACCCCCACCACCGACCGCATCAACCTGCTCCGCCACGGCACCGTCATCGGCGAGAACCCGATCGAGGCGTTTCTCCTGGAGCGCACTCATCCCGCCGACGTGCTGCGCGAGATTACCGTGGTGGATACGCCGGGCACCAACGCCATTATCCGGCGGCACGAGGAGCTGACCCGCGATTTCATTCCGCGCGCCGATCTCGTGTTGTTCGTCACCAGCGCGGACCGCCCGTTTACCGAGAGCGAGCGTGGCTTTCTGGAGCAGATTCGGGAGTGGGGCAAGAAGATCGTGTTCGTGGTGAACAAGATCGACATCCTCCGGAAGCCCGACGAGCGCCAGCAGGTGCTCGACTTCGTCCGCGACAACGCGCAGGCGCTCACCGGGGAGGCACCGCGCCTGTTCGCCGTGTCGGCGCGCTCGGCACTCGACGCGCGCGACGCCGGCTCCGACGAGCGGCCGGCCGAGAGCGGCTTCGCCGCGGTGGACGAGTTCCTGGTGCGCACGCTGGATCAGGAGGAGCGGGTCCGGCTCAAGCTGCTCAATCCGCTCAACGTCGGCCTTCGGCTGACCACCAAGTACAAGGCGGTCGCGTTCGAGCGCCTCAAGTCGTTGGCCCAGGACATCGAAACTATCCAGAGCATCGACCGCCAGCTCGCGCTCTTTCACGACGAAATGGTGCGCGACGTCGAGCCTCGGCTCGCCCGGCTCGATGTGCTGCTGAGCGACATGGAGCGCCGTGGCGACCGGTTCTTCGAGGAGACGATTCGGATCGGGCGGATCAAGTCGCTGATGGACAGCGACGGCGTGCGGCGCGCCTTCGAGAAGGAGGTCATCGCCGACACGCCGCAGCAGCTCGAAGCGGAGGTTGGGCGGATCATCGACTGGATCGTCGAGCGGAACCTCAAGGCGTGGCAGGACGTGAGTGGCTACATCGACCGGCGCCAGATTCAGCGCCACCGCGAAGGGATGGTCGGCGAGGTCGGCACCAGCTTCCACTACAACCGTCAGGCGCTGCTCGATTCAATCGGTCGGGTAGCCAAGGAGACGGTCGGGAGCTATGACCGCGACGCCGAGGCGCGCGCCATCGCCAACGACGTGCAGGGGACGTTCGCGACGACCGCGCTCGCCCAGGTCGGCGCCCTCGGACTGGGCACGATGGTGGTTACCCTGCTCACGGGCGCGGCTGCCGACGTCACCGGGCTGCTCCTCGCCGCAACGCTGGCGGTCGGCGGCTTCTATTTCATCCCGCGGAAGCGCCGGCAGGCGCAGCGCGAGTTCACCACCCGGATCGACGATCTTCGGACTCGGCTCCGCGAGGGATTGACCCGTCAGGTGAATCTGGAGATCAGCCACTCGGCGGACCGCATCAACGAGGCGATCGCGCCATACCGGCGATTCGTGCAGAGCACCCAGCAGGAACTGACCGACGCACGCGGCGCGCTCGTGACTACCGAGGATTCGCTGCTCCGTCTCCGGGAAGAAATCGAGAAGCGTTGAACGCGGCGGTCTGGGGGTTCGAACGCTATCTCCGCGGCCTCGCGCGCCGGCACTTCACCGGCGTCCACTGGCTGGTCCGCGCCGGTGTGCCCCGGAGCGATACCGACCTCCCGACGCTCTTCGTCGGCAACCACACCAACTGGTGGGACGGCTTCCTTGCGCTGCTCGCCACCCGGTCGCTCGGCCTCGACTACCAGGTGCTCATGGAGGCGCAGCATCTCGCGCGTTATCCGTTTTTCCGCCGGGTCGGCGCGCTCCCGCTCCGCCGCTCGCCCGCGCGCGTGGCCTATGCCGACCTCAAGGCCGCCGCGCCGCGTCTCGCGCCCGGCGCCGGCCTGTGGGTCTTTCCGCAGGGCCGCCGCCGCCCGCCGCAGGAGCCGATCGCGGATTGCGAACGCGGCGCCGCGCACCTGATTCGGCAGCATCGCGGACCGGTGCGGCTCTGTCCTGTGGCGTTCCGCTATTCGTTCACCAGCGAGCAGCTGCCGGAGGCCTTCCTGCTGGTGGATACGCCCTGGATCGCGGAGCCCGACTCGGGGACCGGCCGGAGGGCGATGATGGCGGACATCGAGGCCCGGCTGCGGACGACGGTGGCTGCGCTCGACGAGATGATGCGGGTCGAGTCGTTCGCTGAGTTCCGCCCCCTGATCGCGGGACGGCTCTCGGTGAACAAGCGCCTGGATCGGGCACGCCACGCCGTTGGACTACTGCGTGGACCGTTCGAGATCCGGAATGGCTAGCCCGGGGCAACCCGCACCCACGCCTCCACCGCCGTGAGCGACGCGCTGCTCCGGACGCTGCACGTGACGGGCGCGGTGCTGCTGCTCGGTAACGTCACGGTGACCGGCTTCTGGGCCGCATTTCTGTACGCCGCGCGCGACACGGTGCCGTTCCGCCCGGTCGCCCGCGCGATCATGTGGGCCGACGTGGCCTTCACGCTGGCTGGCGGCGCACTCCTGACGGTCAGCGGGATCCTCCTCGCGATGCGCCGCGGGTACCGGCCGCTCGAGATCCCGTGGCTGCTGCACGGCATCGTGGCGCTGGCGGCCTCGACACTCGTGTGGATCGTGGTCCTGCTGCCCGATCAGATCCGGCTCGAACGGGCGGACGCGGGGGACCACGCCCGGCTGCGACAGCTCTTTCTACGCTGGAGCATCGTCGGCTGGGCCGATACGGCGCTGCTCTTCTACGGCCTCTGGGCCATGGTCGGCAAGGCGGTCTGACATCCAACCCGTGATCAACGGACGTATCTGGTTATGATCTATTCCATGCGATTCCTTCTCCGTACAGCGGTGTTGGCGCTCGTGACCCTGTTGCCCGCGCTCCCGATACAGGCCCAGCAACGGGTCTTCGACCACGCCACCTTCGACCACCTGCTTCGCGCCCACGTGCGGAACGGCGTGGTGGATTACGCCTCGTTCAAGCAGTCTCCGGAATTCGCGTCCTATCTCAAACGCCTGGCGGCCTTCGATCCGAAGCCGCTCGGCCGCGAGGACCGGCTCGCGTTCTGGATCAACGCCTACAATGCCTACACGATCCAGCTCATCAACAAGCACGATGAGAAGGAATCGATCCGGAACATCAACAAGTCGCTGTTCGGGATCAAAGCCTACGGACCCTGGAAGGAAAAGCTGGCGGTCGTCGGCGACTCCGCATACGGCCTCGACCAGATCGAGCAGAAGATCATCCGTCCGGAGTTCAAGGAGCCGCGGATCCACTTCGCCCTGGTCTGCGCCGCCGTGGGCTGCCCGCCGCTCCGGAGCGAGGCGTACACCGGCGCCCGGCTCGATCGGCAGCTCAACGAGCAGGCGCACACGTTCCTGCGCGGGTCGCCGGGCAAGAACCGGGTCGACGCCGGGTCCCGCACGGTGTACCTGAGCGAGTTGTTCAAGTTCCGCGACTACGACAAGGACTTCGGCGGCAGCGAGGACGCGATCGGGCGGTTCATCGCGCGCTATTATCCGGCCGGTCCCGAGAAGACGCTGCTCGAGTCGGGCAACTTCGAGGTGAAGTACACCAAGTACGATTGGAGTCTCAACAGCCAGGAGCGGGCGAACGCGGTCAGTGCCAAGCCTTGATCGCCTGATCCGTATCGTCCGTGAGCCGGTGCTCGCGGACACTCGGCGGAACCTGGCCCGCTCCTGGGATCGGGTTCCGCCGCAGTTTCGAGAGCCGCGCCAGATGCTGGGCCGAGCCGGCAACGGCTGCGGCGCCACCATCGGCGTAATGCCCCGCTGTGACTTCGCCTGCGTCGGCTGCTACCTCGGCGAAGAGGCCAACCGCATCCCGCCCGAGCCGATCGAGGCCATCAAGGCGCAGATGCGGGCGCTCCGGCCCTCGCTCGGTCACGCCGGCAATCTTCAGCTCACCGACGGCGAAGTCACGCTCCGGCCCGAAGCCGAGCTGATCGATCTCCTCCGCTACGCCCGCTCGCTCGATCTCATCCCCATGCTCATGACCCACGGTGACGCCTTCCGGCGGCGCCCCGGTCTGCTCCAGCGACTCGTGACCGAGGGCGGCCTGGTCGAGGTCAGCATCCACGTCGATACCACGCAGCGCGGACGGCTTGGCCCGGCCTACAAGGGTGCGCGTACCGAGGAGGAGCTGATGCCCCTCCGCGACGAGCTGGCCGAGCTGGTGCGTCGCGCCGCGCGCGAGACCGGCCGCCCGATCCGCGCTGCGACGACGATGACCGTGACCGCCGACAATCTCGCCGGCGTACCGGCCGTCATCCGCTGGCTCACGCGCAACGCCGACGCGATCCGGCTCATCAGCTTCCAGCCGGTCGCGCAGGTGGGCCGCACGGCACCGGGACTCGGCGGTGGCGTCAGTGTCGATGCCCTCTGGGCCGGAGTAGCCGAGGGACTGGGGGAGCGTCCCAAAGAGCTCGCGGCGAGCCAGATGTGGGTCGGCCATCCGGGCTGCAATCGCTATCTGGCCGGCGCGGTGGCGACCGGGCGCGAAGGCGAGCCACGGTTTCACGCCGTGCGTCGCGGCGGCGACCCGACGGCCGAGCGGATCGTGGACGGGTTTCTCGCGCGCTTCGGCGGGATCTCGTTCCGGCTCGACGGCGCCGCCGAACGGCTGGCGCGCTATCTCGGCGTCGCCTTTGGGGAGCCTCGGTTCGTGCTTGGCAATCTCGGACCCTACGCGCTGCACTGGCTGCGCCGTCTCGGCAAAGGCCGGCCTGTCCGCTTCCTCCTCGATGCCTTGCGCGGACGGAGCACGGTTCGCGGGCTCACCATCATCTCGCACCATTTCATGAGCCCGGCCGAGCTGGAGACGCCGGTCGGGCAGGAGCGGCTGGATCTCTGCGTCTTCCAGGTGCCGGTGGACGGCGAGCTTCGCCCGATGTGCGAGGTGAACGCCGGGGGTGTCCGCGATCGGTACTACGAAGGCCTGCGCGCGCGCGCGACGGGGTGACCGCTCCCGGAGCGCGGGACCCCCGCGGACGGGGCTGGCTCCGACTCTTCCTCACGCTGTTCGTGTTCCCGACCCTGCTCGGCGGTATTGCCTGGCTGATCGGTGGCCGGCCCCTCACCTTCGATCTCATTCGTCGCGCGGTGGCCGCGCGGTATCCGGACCTGCGCGGCATCGGCACGGCCGAGCTGGCCCCGCGGCTCGATGGTGCCGAGCGTCCCGTGCTGCTCGACGCGCGTACCGAGGCCGAGTACGCGGTGAGCCACCTGCGGGGTGCCCGGCGGATCGATCCTGCGCACCCCGCGCTGGACCCGCTGTCCGACGTGCCGAAGACCGCGGCGATCGTGGTGTACTGCTCGGTAGGCTACCGGAGCGCGAGTGTCGCCGGTTGGCTGACGGAGCAGGGGTTTCGGAACGTGCGCAATCTGGAGGGCGGTCTCTTCCGGTGGGCCAATGAGGGGCGGCGCATGTGTCAGGGTGAGCGCCGGGTCACACAAGTCCATCCCTACGATCGGACCTGGGGGTTGCTTCTCGAGCCCGCGCACCGTGCGAACGCGACGCCGGTGAAAGGATCGTGGCCGGTGCCGTGAACACCTGTCAATGTGGCTTCAGTCTTGCTAGATTTACGGGTGTGCGAACTGAGTCGTCTCTTTCGACTCGCGACTTCACCCTCACTCTGGTAATCTGTGGCTCGTAGACCACGCAGACATTCCGCAGTCTCCGCTGTAAGCTTCCGCCGTTCCCCCGGCCGTTCCATGCAGTCCCACCGCGATTGGCTCCTGTCCCAGCATGGGTCGGTCTGTGCCTATTGCGGCGTCGAGACACCGCCCGAGGTGATTACGCTGGACCATGTCCGGCCTCGTCGCGGGCAGACGGCGTATGACCGTCCCGACAACCTGGTGCTCGCCTGCCGGGACTGCAACGCGGCCAAGGCCGACACCCCGCTGGTAGCGTTCCTCATGCAACGACGCTCGCGGGGTGTGTTTCTGATGCATTACGGGGAACACCTGTCGGAGCCGCTCCTCGAGCTGGCTCGCCAGGCGTCGGAACGCCCGATCCTGCCGAAGTAAGGCACGGGGAG
>JACDDX010000068.1 GCA_013816685.1 Gemmatimonadales bacterium | reverse complement strand
GTCCGTCGGCGCCTGCGCGATGCGAATCCCCCGCGCCGCCCACGCTGCGTGCAGCCGGTCGACCTCGTCCTCCCGGAAGCACAGCTCGGCCGCGCCGGGTGCCGCCGCCGGAGTTTGGCGTCCGTGGACACCGCGTCGCTATCGGGCAGCCCTGATCGCCAAGTTGTGATTCACCGGAACTCCATGGGCGGCAGCACGACGACCATCCGCTCCACCGCGCGTCCGAGCTCGCCGCTGATGGGTCACTACCCTCGACTTTCTTGGCGCGCATTACCATCGCTGGCGGCACCTCGACCACCGCCGTAAAATGCCGGATGCCCGCTCATGACCGGATCCTCGACGCGTCGTGCACGCTCTCTCCATTCAAACGGCGCAGATTCATGCGGTTGCTTCATTGGAGAGTCACTCTCCTGTTCGTCGCAGCGCTCGCCGCCTCCTCGGCACACGCACAGGACCCCGAGCGCCGCACGCTCGACGCCGCCGCGCGGTCCGGCATAGCGGGCAGATTCCTCAGGCTGGACGATGGGGTGACCCACGTCGAGATCGCCGGCCCGGACACCGGTCAGGTGGTGGTCCTGGCGGCGGGGTTCTCGGTTCCGGCCTACATCTGGGATTCGCTGTATCAGCGCCTGGCCGGGGCGGGGTTTCGGGTGCTTCGCTATGACTATTACGGGCGCGGGTGGTCCGACCGCCCCGATGCCAGCTACGACCAGTCGCTGTTCGTCCGCCAGCTCGGCGGCCTGCTCGACTCGCTGCACATCCGGAAGCCCGTGGACCTCGCCGGGCTCTCGTTCGGCGGCACGGTCGCGACCAGCTTCACGGCCCGCCATCCGGATCGGGTACGCTCGCTGATCTACGTGGACCCCGTGTTCAATACCGGACGGCCGCTGCCGCCGGAGGAACGCTCACCGCAGGCCTGGACCACGTACATGGTGGACCGCGGCGGCACCGAGGCGATGGCCACCGGGCAGCTCGACGACTTCCTGCACCCGGAGCGGCACCCGGACTGGGTGAGTCGCTATCGGGTGCAGCAGCAGTTCAGGGGAACGCGCGAGGCCCTGCGGCGCACCCGGGTGGCGATCGCCGAGGCGCCGCGTCAGGCGGCGGAGCTCCGGGCACTCGGGGCCCAGGCCCGTCCGGTGCTGATCGTGTGGGGCCGCGAGGACCGGGCTGCCCCTTTCGCCGGAAGCCGGGCACTGCGCGCCGCCATGCCGCGCGCGCGGTTCGTGCCAGTCGACTCGGCGGCGCATCTGCCGCATCTCGAGCAGCCGGCGATCGTCGCGGGCGAGGTCGTGCGTTTCCTGCGTCGGGCCGACGGACGATAAACTTGAGGTCATGCCTTCAAGGCGTCACGCTCCTGCGAGCGTAATGCCGTCAGGCATTGAACACGTACGCAACCAATATCACGTTTGCACGTACCTCATAACACACGGGATCTGAGTCGTATTGCACGAGTCTTCGAGTTCGAGTTCGTCATTCCCTTTACTGACCTGGCGGCAATCTGACGCCTACCGACGCGCCCGAAGGGAGCGCTGATCCAGTGAGCCGCGCTCCGGCACCAGCCCGAATGCGTATCGCCATCTTCGGCAGCGGCGGGGTCGGCGGCTACTTCGGCGGTCGCCTCGCGGAAGCGGGCGAGGACGTCCGCTTCGTCGCGCGCGGCGCGCACCTCGCCGCCATGCGGGAGCACGGGCTCCGGGTCAGCAGCGTCGCTGGAGATTTCGTCGTGCGGCCGGTCCGCGCCAGCGACGATCCGGCGAGCCTAGGCGAAGTGGATGTCGTGCTGCTCGCCGTCAAGGCGTGGCAGGTCGCGGACGCCGCCGCGGCGATGCGGCCGCTGCTCAGCGCGGACACGTTCGTGGTACCGCTCCAGAACGGAATCGAGGCACCCGACACGCTCGCCACCGTGCTCGGCCGGGCGCGCGTGCTCGGCGGCCTCTGCCAGATCATCGCCTACGTCGTCGAGCCGGGACATGTCCGCCACGCTGGCGTAGCGCCCCTGGTCGCATTCGGCGAGCTGCACGCACCGACCAGCCAACGGGCGGAGCGGCTCTGCGAGGCCTTCGCGCAGGCGCGTGGGCTGAGGGTAAAAATCGTCGCGGACGTGCGCGCGGCGATGTGGGAGAAGTTTCTGTTCATCGCCGCCGTGAGCGGCGTCGGCGCGCTGGCGTGGGCGCCCGTGGGAATCATCCGAAGCCAAGCCGAGACCCGCGAGCTGCTGGTGCAGGCGCTGAAGGAGATCCACACGGTGGCACGTGCGCACGACATCGCGCTGGCGGCCGATGCGGTCGAAAAAACGCTGGCGTTCGTGGATACGCTGCCGGCCGACGGGACGGTGTCGATGCAGCGGGACTTCGCCGAGGGGCGGCCGTCGGAACTGGAGGCACAGATCGGCGCGGTGGTGCGGCTGGGAGAGGCGCGAGGAATAGCGGTGCCGCTGCACCGGATGATCTACGCGGCACTCCTGCCGCTGGAGCGGCGGGCCCGGGGAGCGCTGGACTTCAGCTAGGCGTCAGGGTGAGAGCCGCGCGATCCGCCACTCCCGTCCCGGTTGCTCATCAGCGCCGGGCTTCAGATACACGATCCTGTCATGCAGGCGATTGGGCCGACCCTGCCAGAATTCGTACGTATCCGGCGCGACCCGGAACCCGCCCCAGTAGGGCGGCAGCGGCGGCTCGCCATCTGCGAACGTTGCCTCAGCCTCGGCCAGCGCCTTTTCCAGCACGCCCCGCCCCGCGATCAACTGGCTCTGGTGCGACGACCACGCGCCCAGCCGGCTGCCGACCGGCCGGCGACGGAAATACTGCTCCGACTCTTCGGCGGACGTGCGCGAGACCGAGCCGGTGATCCGCACCTGCCGCTCCAGCTCGCCCCAGTAGAAGAGCAGCGCGGCCCGAGGATTCGCCTCCAGCTCCTGGCCCTTCCGGCTGCGGTAGTCGGTGAAGAAGACGAAGCCCTCGGCGTCGAAGATCTTGAGCAGCACGGTCCGGACGGAGGGCACCCCATCAGCGGTCGCGGTCGCGAGGATCATCGCGTTCGGCTCCGGCGGCGACACCTCGCGATACTCGGCGAACCAACGGGCGAACTCGACCAGCGGATCGTGGCTCACGTCGCGCTCGTCGAGCCGGGCACGGGCGTACTCGCGTCGGAGATCGGCGATGGACATGCGGGAAGGTATACCGGACTCGCTGGCGAGGCGGCTTATATTCTCCATCCCCTTCAAGCTGCAGGAGGCACATCATGGCAACACAGGTGCAGGCCATTCCCCAGAATCATCAGACGGTCACCCCGAGCATCGTCGTAGCCGGGGCCGCAAAGGCGATCGAATGGTACCGGAAGGCGTTGGGTGCGGAGGAGGTATCCCGCTTCGCGGCGGCCGACGGGCGCATCATGCACGCCGAGATCAGAATCGGCGACTCGCACATCATGATGAGCGACGAGATGCCGGAATACGGCGTCAAGGGACCCGGCACGCTGGGCGGCACGCCGGTGTCGTTCTTCATCTACGGTGCGAACGTGGATGCCGCCTGGAAGCGCGCGGTGGACGCCGGGGGCAAGACGATCATGCCGCTGACCGACCAGTTCTGGGGCGATCGGAGCGGGTGCATCGAGGATCCGTTCGGCCACCAATGGTGGCTCTCGCAGCACATGCAGGACCTCACGCCCGAGGAGCTTCGCAAGGCCGCCGACGCCGCGTTCCCGCAGCCGGCGCCGTAGCGGGGACTCTTCCGGATTTGTCAGACTGCTAATTCTCTTGACGACTCGTGTTGGGATTGTCTCGATCGTGCTCGCCTGCGTCCCCGCGCTCGCGCATAGCCAGTCCCAGCGCGAGCCGCAGGCCTCCCTGGCTCCGCAGGAGACTGCCCACTCGCTCACCATCTCCGGCACCTTCCGCGGTTTCTACCTCTATCTCCCCACCACTCCGGACCCGATTGCCGTCCCGCTCGTCGTGGTGCTCCACGGCGCCGGCGGCCGGGCGCTCGGCTTCGCCCGCCACACTGGCTTCACCCAGCTCGCAGCGCGGGAGAAGTTCGCCGTCGCCTACCCGCAAGGGCTCGAGCGCCGCTGGGACGACGGCCGCGGACTGGTCCGCCCCCGCGACGACGTCGGCTTTATCCGCGCCATGCTCGACACCATCCGGGCCGAGCACCAGATCGACTCAAGCCGCATCTACGCTGCGGGCATCTCCAATGGGGCCATCATGGCCCACCGGCTCGCCTGCGACCTCCCCGGCACCTTGGCCGCGATTGCCGCGGTGGCCGGTGCGTTTCCGGTCGCGCTGGAATCGCACTGCCCCGACTCCGCGCGCACGTCACTCGTCGCCCTGCAGGGCACCGCCGACCCGCTGATGCCCTACGACGGCGGCGGTGTCGGACCGGCCGGCCGTCGCGGCACTGTGCTGTCGGCCCGCCGAAGCGCCGACTTCTGGGCCGCACGCGACGGCTGCGCGACCGCGCCTGAGAACGCAGACGTTCCCGACCACGTCAGCGACGGCACTCGCGTCACCACACTGACCTGGAGCGGCTGCGAGGCCGGACGCTCGGTGAGACTGTACACGGTGCGCGGCGGCGGGCACACCTGGCCCGGCGGCCCCCGAACCGGCCCGCTCGTCGGGCGCACGACGCACGAACTCGACGCCACGACGACGATCTGGGACTTCTTTCGCGCGCATCCGCTCGCGCCGACGCTGCACTGAATCATGCGTGGCCTCACGATGGCGTACCCGCTCACCATCCCGGCGATCCTCCGCCGCACGGAGGCGCTCTTCCCGCGCCGGGCCATCGTCAGCCGGAACGCCGACGGCTCCCTCGATCGCGCCACCTACGCGGACGTGCTCGACCGCGCCCGGCGGCTCGCCGGCGCGCTCACGGCGCTCGGCATCCACCCCGGCGACCGCGTCGCCACCCTCTGCTGGAACCACAGCCGCCACCTCGAAACGTACTTCGCCGTGCCCTGCACCGGCGCGGTGCTCCATACGCTGAATCTCCGGCTGCACCACGACGAGCTGGCCCACATTGCCACTCACGCGGGCGACCGCCTGCTCGTCGTGGACGCCGAGCTGCTGCCGCTGCTCGAGCGCTTCCGGGACCGGGCGCCGTTCGAGCAGATCATCGTGATCGGCGACGGCGCGCAGCCGGCCGGCATGCTGGACTACGAGACGCTGCTCGCCGACTCGGCCGGCATCGACATCACAAATGTCGATCTCGACGAGCGCTCGGCAGCCGCGATGTGCTACACCTCGGGCACGACCGGCCGCGCCAAGGGCGTCGTCTACAGCCACCGCTGCCTCGTGCTCCACGCCATGGCCTGCGCCATGGCCGACGGCTTCGCGCTCGGCGAGGGCGACACAGTGCTCGAAGCGGTGCCGATGTTCCACGCCAACGCGTGGGGACTGCCCTACACCGCCGCCTTCGTCGGCGCCGCGCAGATCCTCCCCGGCCCGTGGCCCGACGCGCACGCGCTGCTCGACCTCGCGCAGTCCGAGGGGGTCACCTTCAGCGCCGGCGTGCCCACCCTCTGGCTGGGTGTGCTGCAGGCACTCGATGCCGAGCCCGATCGCTGGGATCTCTCACGCTGGCGCATGCTGGTGATCGGCGGCGCGGCCGCATCCGCGTCGCTGATGCGCGGGCTCGAGCGTCACGCACTCCGTCCCGTGACCTCGTGGGGCATGACCGAGCTCGCGCCAGTCGGCACGCTCGGCCGGCTCACCACCGAGGCCGCCGCGCTGAGCGAAACCGAGCGCGACGTGATCCGGCTCAAGCCCGGACTGCCCGGCGCGCTGCTCGAGCTCCGGGTGCGGAACGATGATGGCGCCATACCGTGCGACGGCGTCACCATGGGCGAGCTGGAGACCCGCGGCGCTTACGTGGCGAGCGCATATCATGGCGGCGAGGAGCCGGACTGCTTCACCGTCGACGGCTGGTTCCGGACCGGCGATGTCGCCTCGATCGATCCGCTCGGGTATCTGGAGATCCGCGATCGCAGCAAGGATCTCATCAAGTCGGGTGGGGAGTGGATCAGCTCGGTCGCGCTGGAAGGGGCACTGATGGATCACCCGGGCGTGGCGGAAGCGGCCGTGGTGGCGGTGCCGCACGAGAAGTGGCTCGAGCGCCCGGTGGCATTCGTGGTGCCGCGCGACGGCTGCACCCCCGGGACCGAGGAGCTGCGCGCCCATCTCGCCACCCGATTCCCCGGATGGTGGCTGCCCGACGAGATCGTGTTCGCGACCGGGATTCCACGCACCTCGACCGGCAAGTTTCTCAAGTCGGCGCTGCGCCAGCGGCTCGGAGCCCGCGGGCATGGCGACCCCGTCGCACCGTGATCCTCATCGATCCGGAGGCCCATCCCGTGATCGCGCACCGGGGCGCCTCGGGCGCCGCGCCCGAAAACACACTCGCCGCATTCGAGCTCGCCGCCGCCCACGGCGCTGACGCCATCGAGCTCGACGTGCGCCTCGCCGCCGACGGCGTGCCGGTCGTCCTGCACGATGCGACGCTCGACCGCACCACCGATCGCCGAGGCCCGGTCGCCGCCTTGACCGCCGCACAGCTCCGGCTGGCCGACGCGGGGGCACGGTTCACGACCGACGCGGGCGCGAGCTATCCGTTCTGCGACCGGGGCGTCCGCATCCCGACGCTCGCCGACGTGCTGGCCGCGTTGCCGGCGATGCCGGTGCTGATCGAAGTGAAGGAAATCCGAGCCCAGCACGCGATCGCCGAGGCGATCCTCCGCGCCGGGGCGGCGAGCCGCTGCGTCATCGCCTCGGAGCACTCCGCCGCGATGGCGGCGTTCCGTCGCTCGCCGTTCATCCTCGGCGCGTCAGGCCCCGAGATCGCCGCCCTCTGGCGCGCCGTGCTGTTCGGGCGGCTTCCCCGACAGATCGGCTACCGGCTGCTCTCCGTCCCCGAGCGCTGGCGCCGGCTTCCCGTCCCCACCCCCGCCTTTCTCGCCGCCGCCCGCCGGCTCGAGTGCCCGGTGCACATCTGGACCATCAACGACACCGCCACCGCTCGTCGCCTCTGGGCGCGGGGGGTGGCGGGGATCGTGACCAACCTGCCGGATGTGATCCGACGGGAGCGACCTATTTCTTGAAGCTGAAGAAGGCGTGTGGGCCGTCTACATAGCTGAGCCCTCCGGCCCCGAAGACCAGCTCGATGCTCTTGCAGCTCCCTGCGTAGATGGCAGGCGTCTTCCAGTTGAACTGGTAGTTGCCGTTGCCGAGGTTCTGCAGGCCCGAGGCCCCGCTGGCATACTCCTCGAGCAGGTCCGTCGTCGTTCCGGCCGCACACGACTGGTCCTTCGCCCTGATGGTCACCGCGACCACGTTCGTCACCGGGGCGCCGTTGGCGTCGGTCAGCCGCCACTTGAGCGGGATCGCCTGACCAGCCTTCGAGACGTTCATGGTGTTCGGCCGGTCCACCGGCGCGTTGAACCCGTCGAAGTTGTACTTCACCGTGATGCTGTGGGTCGCGATGTCGTACCCGCCGTCGTCATCCGTCACCCGGACGCTGATCGTCTTCGGACCGACCGTGGCGAAGGTGCACGCCGCGGCGAAAGGCGAGGTGACGCTGCTCGCGATCGGGGTGTAGGTACCCGTGCCGCAGTCGATCTCGGCGCCATGCGTGTCGTTGCTGGCCGGATCGGAGAACGTCGTCCGGATGCTGAGCGTCCCGGCGACGATGACAGTGGTGGGCAGCGGCGTGCCGTCGGGCCTGGTCAGACTGGCGATCGTGGGCTTCACGTTCGCGACCTTGAGGGTCGAGCTGCTGCTGCCGGCGCCGCCGTCATCGTCGGACACAGCCAGCGTCAGCGAGAAGGTGCCGGCATTGCTGTCGTCGGTGCAGGTGACTTTCGCGTTCGCCTTTGTGTCGTCGTCGAAGGTGCAGGCGCCGCCCGCATCGATGCCCGTGGCGTCGGCCGTCCACTTGTAGC
>JACDDX010000067.1 GCA_013816685.1 Gemmatimonadales bacterium | reverse complement strand
GGAGCGCACCGCGCAGGAAGTGGAGCGCCAGTCCCATCACATGAAATGCCCCAAGGACGGTTTCGATCTCGCCAGCAGCACGTATCACGGTGTGCAGATCGAGACCTGTCCCCGCTGCGGCGGCATGTGGCTGGACGCCGGCGAGCTCGAGGCCGTCGCTCATGAGGACCGGCCCAGCATCTTCTCGCGGGTGGTGAGCGACGCACTCACGAGTCTCCGCAATACCGTGAAGCCGAAGAAGTAGATGACCGGCACCGTCGTGGCGGCGCGCGGCGCGGAGGGTGCCGAGGCCGGCGCTTTCGCCGGCGAGCGGCCGGTCACGCCCGAGGTGGTGCGGGAGCACAACCTCAACGAGCTGGAGTACGCCGCCATTCTGGACCTGCTCGGCCGCACGCCGACGCTCACCGAGCTCGGGATCTTCTCCGCGCTCTGGTCGGAGCACTGCTCCTACAAGCACTCGAAGCCGGTGCTCAAGACCTTTCCGACCACCGGGCCTCAGGTCGTGCAGGGCCCCGGCGAGAACGCCGGCGTGCTGCGGCTGCCGGGCGGCTGGGCGGTCGCCTTCAAGGTCGAATCGCACAACCACCCCTCGGCCGTCGAGCCGTACCAGGGCGCGGCAACCGGCGTCGGCGGCATCCTCCGCGACGTGTTCACGATGGGCGCGCGCCCGGTGGCGCTGCTCAACAGCCTGCGCCTCGGGCCGCTCGACGTGCCCCGGAACCGCTACCTCTTCGCCGGCATCGTGCGCGGCGTCGGCGACTACGGCAACTGCGTCGGCGTCCCGACGCTCGGGGGTGAAGTCGGATTCGCTGATGGATACAGCGGCAACCCGCTCGTCAACGCGATGTGCGTGGGTCTCCTCCGTGAGAGCGACCTGATGCGCGCCGCGGCGACCGGGGTCGGCAACGTCCTCATCACGGTGGGCGCACGCACCGGGCGGGACGGCATCCACGGTGCGAGCTTCGCCTCCGAGGAGCTGTCGGCCAAGAGCGACGCGCGTCGTCCGCAGGTGCAGGTCGGCGATCCATTCACCGAAAAGCTGCTGCTGGAAGCGAGTCTCGAGCTGATCACGTCGGGACTGATCGTGGCGATTCAGGACATGGGCGCGGCCGGGCTCACCAGCTCGAGCGTCGAAATGGCGGCGCGCGGCGGCGTCGGCGTCGAGCTCGACACCGGCCTGGTTCCAACCCGCGAGCCCGGGATGACGCCGTACGAGATCCTGCTCTCGGAGTCGCAGGAGCGGATGCTGGTCGTGGCCGAGCCGGGACGGGTGGCGGACGTGCAGGCGGTGTGCGAGCGGTGGGAACTGGGCGCTGCGGTCATCGGCCGGGTGACGGACGACGGCATCTTCCGGGTGCGACATCACGGCGAGGTCGTGGCGGCGATTCCGGGGCAGCGGCTGGTGGACGACTGCCCGATCTATCATCCCGACGCCCGCGAGTCGGACGACGCGAAGGCGCGACGGGCCGCGTCGCCCACGGGTGCGCCGGCGGTGGATCTGCCCCGCGCGCTCGAGGTGCTGCTCGACAGCCCGAACATCGCCAGCAAGCGCTGGGTCTACGAGCAGTACGACTCATCGGTGCAGGCCTCGACCGTTCTCGGCCCTTCAGCCGACGCCGGCGTACTGCGGGTGCCCGGCACCGACTTCGGGCTCGCGATGACGATCGACTGTAACGCCCGCCTCGTCGCGCTCGATCCTTACGAAGGCGGCAAGGGCGCCGTGGCCGAAGCCGCTCGGAACATCGCCTGCACCGGCGCGATGCCGCTCGGTGTCACCGACTGCCTCAACTTCGGCAATCCGGACAAGCCCGACGTGTTCTTCCAGTTCCGGGAGGCGTGTCGCGGCATTGCCGACGCCTGCCGCGCCTTCGAGACGCCGGTCACCGGCGGCAACGTCTCCCTCTACAACGAGAGCCCGACCGGCGCGGTGTATCCGACGCCCACCATCGGCATGATCGGTCTGCTCGCGGAAGTCGAGAACCGTGTTCCCAGCCACTTCTCGGTGCCCTCCGACCAGATTCTGATCCTAGGCACCACACGGGGGGAGCTCGGCGGCTCGGCGTACTGGGCCGAGATCCATGATTTCGTCGGGGGGCGGCCGGCACGGATCGACCTCGAGGCGGAGCGCCGGCTGCAGCGGCTGCTGGTCGAGGCGGCCGGCAAGCGGCTGCTCCGGAGCGCGCACGACTGCTCCGAGGGCGGGCTGGCCGTGGCGATCGCCGAGTCGGCCATCGGCGGACCGTATGCCGCCGCCGGACACGGGGTGGAGCTCGATCTCACGGATCACGCCCGCGGCCTCGCTCTCGACGGCCTTTTGTTTGGCGAGGACGGCGCGCGGGTGGTGGTCTCCTGCGCGCCGGCCGACGTCGACGCCTTCCGCAAGCTCTGCGCGGCCCACAGCGTCCCGGTCGCCCGGGCCGGCCGGGTCGGCGCCGCGTGGGGAAATGTGGAACTTCGGGTGGGGGCTCACCTGTTCACGTGGCCTGTGAAGCATCTTCGCAAGCTGTATTACGAGGCGATTCCGCGGCGCATGCAGCACGCCGCCGCCGATCGCGCCCCCGGGGAGTAAACCAGGATCATGTGCGGCATCATCGGCGTATCGGGGATCCGGGACGCGGCGCACCTCGCCTACCTCGGCCTGTACGCCCTGCAGCATCGGGGTCAGGAGAGCGCGGGCATCGTCGCGATCGACGAGACCGGTCAGGCGCGGGCGCACCGCGGCATGGGCCTCGTCTCGGAGAACTTCGAGGAGTCGAGCCTGAGCCGCCTTCCGGGCGATGTGGCCGTCGGGCACACCCGGTACTCCACGACGGGCAGCACCGTGCTCGCTAACGCGCAACCGTGCAGCGCCAACACGCGCTGCGGGCCGCTCGCCATCGCCCACAACGGCAACCTGATCAACGCCGGCGAGCTCAAGCGCGAGCTGGTCGAGCAGGGCGCGATCTTCAGCTCATCGAGCGACACCGAGGTGCTGGTCCACCTGATCGCCCGCTCCGATGCCGGGAACATCGAGGACCAGATCCGCGACGCCCTCGAGCAGGTGGACGGGGCGTACAGCCTGATCATCGCCGCCGGCCGCACGCTCTACGCGGTGGTGGACAGCCGTGGTTTCCGCCCGCTGGTCATCGGCCGCCTGGGCGACGGCATGGTCGCGGCGTCCGAGACCTGCGCGCTCGACCTCATGGGCGCAGCCCTGGCCTGCGAGCTCCAGCCCGGTGACTTCGTCCGGATCGAGGACGGCCAGGTGACCCACCTGCGCCGGCTCAAGCCGCGACCCGTAAGCCGCTGCGTCTTCGAGCTGGTGTACTTTGCGCGACCCGACAGCATGGTATTCGGCGAGTCGGTTGACCGGGTGCGGCGCGAGATCGGCCGCCAGCTTGCCCGCCAGTCGCCAGCACCCACGGCCGAGGTGGTGTTCAGCGTCCCCGACAGCTCGAACGCGATGGCCCTCGGCTATTCCGAGGTCTCCGGCATCAAGCTGGAATACGGACTCATCCGCAATCACTACGTCGGCCGCACCTTTATCAACCCGAGCCAGAACCTCCGGGTCGCCAAGGTGAAGATCAAGTTCAATCCGGTGCGCGACGTCATCGAAGGCAAGTCGGTTGTCGTGGTGGACGACAGCCTGGTCCGCGGCAACACCAGCAAGAGCCTGGTACAGATGATCCGCGCCGCCGGTGCGCGCGAGGTGCACCTCCGCCTCGGCTCGCCGCCGATCACCGGTCCCTGCCACTACGGCATCGACACGCCGACGCGGGAAGAGCTGATCGCCGCCACTCACTCGGTCGAGGAGATCGCCGAGTTCCTCGAGGTGGACTCGCTGAGTTATCTCTCGCTCGAGGGAATGCTCCGCGCCGCCGGGCCGCAGACCGGCTACTGCCACGCCTGTTTCTCGGGCCAGTACCCCACCGCCGTCCCGGAGGAGCTCGTGCAGCTGAGGCACGCGTCGCCACTCGTCGCCACGCCGGTATGAGCGGGCCGTACACGCAGCCCCTGGTCTACTCCTTCGGCCAGGGGCGAGCCGACGGCACCTCCGCCATGAAGGAGATCCTCGGCGGCAAAGGCGCCGGCCTCGCTGAGATGACGACGATCGGGATTCCGGTCCCTCCCGGCTTTACCATCGCCAGCAGCCTCTGCCTGCATTATCTCGAGAGCCGCTCCTTTCCGAAGCGCCTGCAGGTGCAGGTCGAGAACGCGCTGCAGCGCCTCGAAGCATCCGCCGGCAAGCACTTCGGCGATGGCGACGATCCCCTGCTCGTCTCGGTGCGCTCGGGCGCCGCGGTCTCGATGCCCGGCATGATGGAGACGATCCTCAACCTCGGCCTCAACGACACCACGGTCGAGGGGCTCACCCGCCAGAGCGGTAACCCCGGGTTCGCATGGGACTCGTACCGCCGCTTCGTGCAGATGTACGGCACCGTGGTCTTCGATCTTCCCAAGGTGCCCTTCGAGCAGTGCCTCGAGCTGCGGAAGCACCGCTGTCAGGTGCAGCGTGACATCGATCTGCCGCTCACCGAGCTGCAGGCGGTCGTCCGCGAGTTCAAGGAGATCATCCGCGAGCAGGCCGGACGCGATTTCCCTGAGGAGCCGCTCGACCAGCTGTGGGGCGCGATCGCGGCGGTGTTCGAGAGCTGGAATACCCGGCGCGCCATCGACTACCGAAAGCTGCACGACATTCCCGATGCGATGGGCACCGCCGTCAGCATCGTCGCGATGGTGTTCGGGAATCTGGGGGAGGATTCGGGAACGGGTGTGGCGTTCAGCCGCGACCCGTCCACTGGTGAGCGCGCGCTCTACGGTGAATATCTGCTCAACGCGCAGGGTGAGGACGTCGTCTCCGGCAGCCGGACGCCGCTGCCCATCGCCACGCTCAAGGACCGAATGCCGCAGGCGTACCAGGAGCTCGAACGCGTGGCGCGCACGCTGGAGCGCCATTTCCGTGACGTGCAGGACACGGAGTTCACCATCGAGCGCGGCCGGCTCTACATGCTGCAGACCCGGCGCGGCCAGCGCTCGGGCCAGGCCGCCGTCCGGATCGCGTGCGAAATGGTCGATGAAGGCCAGATCACCGAGGAGGAAGCCGTCGCGCGGATCCCACCCAACGACCTCAACCAGCTCCTCCACCCGGCCATCGATCCTCACAGCACCCTCGATCTCCTCACCACCGGTTTGCCTGCGTCCCCCGGCGCCGCGTCGGGCACGCTGGTGTTCGATGCCGACCGTGCGGAGCGCCTCGGCCGCGATGGCGAGGCGGTGATTCTGGTGCGGCGCGAGACATCGCCCGAGGACTTCCATGGGATGGTCATGGCCAAGGCGGTGCTGACCGCACGCGGCGGGATGACCTCGCACGCGGCGGTGGTCGCGCGCGGCATGGGCAAACCGTGCGTCGTCGGCGCCCAGGCGCTCGAAGTGGATGAGCGTACCCACCGGTTCAGCGTCAACGGGCGCATGGTGGCCGAAGGCGAGTGGATCACCGTGGACGGCAGCACCGGAAAGGTCTTCGCCGGCAAGGCCGCGTTGATCCCGCCCGAGATGAGCGGCAACTTCACTCGGCTGATGCAGTGGGCCGACCGGATCCGCCAGCTCCGCGTCCGGGTGAACGCCGACACGCCGGCCGACGCGCACCGGGGCCGCGATTTCGGCGCCGAGGGAATCGGGCTCTGCCGCACCGAGCACATGTTCTTCGAGGGCGACCGGCTGATCGCGATGCGCCAGATGATCGTGGCGCAGGACACCGAGGGCCGGAAGCGCGCGCTCGCCAAGCTGATGCCGATGCAGCGCTCCGATTTCGAAGCGATTTTCCGCGCGATGGAAGGCTTTCCGGTCACCATCCGACTGCTCGACCCGCCGCTGCACGAGTTCCTGCCGAAAGAGCCGGCCGAGATCGAGGCGCTGGCCGGCGAGCTCGGCATGGACTCCGCGGCGCTGCACACGATCATCCATCGCCTGGCCGAGGTGAATCCGATGCTGGGCCTGCGCGGCTGCCGGCTCGGCATCATTTATCCCGAGATCACGGCGATGCAGGTGCGGGCCATCTTCGAAGCCGCCTGCACCGTGGCGCTCCGGAAGGGCCGCGTCATGCCCGAGGTGATGATTCCGCTCACCGCGACCGTCGTCGAGTTCCGGAAGCAGGCGCTCATCGTGCGGCAGGTGGCCGAGGAAGTGTTCCGTGACCGCCAGATCACGGTGCCGTTCCTGCTGGGGACAATGATCGAGCTGCCGCGGGCGGCCGTTACCGCTGACGAGCTCGCGCGCGAGGCGCAGTTCTTCTCGTTCGGCACCAACGATCTGACGCAGACGACCTGGGGACTCTCGCGCGACGACGCGGGCCGGTTCCTGCCCTACTATCTCGAGCACGGCGTCATCGAGGCCGATCCCTTCCAGGTGCTCGATCAGGCCGGCGTGGGACGGCTCATACAGATGGCCAGCGAGCTGGGCCGGAAGACGCGGCCCGATTTGAAGCTGGGCATCTGTGGCGAGCACGGCGGCGAGCCGGGCGCGGTGGCCTTCTGCGATCGACTGGGCATGAACTACGTCAGCTGCTCGCCGTTCCGGCTGCCCATCGCCCGGCTCGCCGCGGCGCAGGCGACGCTCGCCGAGCGGGGGACGATGGACCGCACCCGCGCGACCGTGTGAGCGACCGCGCGATCAGGCGCGCGCGAAGACTTCCCCGCACGAGGACGCCATGACCGGACCGCACGTGGGTATCGTCATGGGCAGCGAGTCCGATTGGGAGACGATGCGGCACGCCGCCGAGCGGCTCACCAGCCTCGGCATTCCGCACGAGCGCCGCGTGGTGTCGGCTCACCGGACGCCCGATCTGCTCTTTCGTTACGCAGAGGAAGCGGCGTCGCGCGGGCTCCGCTGCATCATCGCCGGCGCGGGTGGCGCCGCGCATCTGCCGGGTATGCTGGCGGCCAAGACAATGCTCCCGGTACTCGGCGTGCCGGTCGCGAGCCGGCATCTCCAGGGACTGGACTCGCTCCTTTCTATCGTCCAGATGCCGGCCGGCGTGCCGGTGGCGACGTTCGCGATCGGCGTCGCCGGCGCCACGAACGCGGCGCTCTACGCCGCGTCCATCCTCGCCCTCGCCGACCCCGCCCTCGCCACGAAGCTCGCCGACGTGCGCCGCGACGAAGCCAGCCGTGTCTCGGCGCTCACTCTGCCCGACCCCGCGTGATTCTGCCGGGCGCCACCGTCGGCGTGTTGGGCGGCGGCCAGCTCGGCCGCATGTTCGCGATGCGGGCGCGAACGACCGGTTATCGGGTCGTGGTGCTCGATCCCGATCGGGCGAGTCCCGCCGGCGCGGTCGCCGATGACCAGATCGTCGCCGCGTATGATGACCCTCAGGCACTCGACCAACTGGCCGACTGCTGCGCCGCCGTCACCACCGAATTCGAGAACGTCCCCGCCGCCGCACTCGAGCGGCTCGCCCGGCGGATCGTCGTCAGCCCGTCGGCCCGGGCGGTGTCGATCGCGCAGGACCGGCTCGCCGAGAAGGCATTTCTGAAGGAGGCGGGGTTTCCGGTCGCCGCGTTTTCACCAGTGCGCAACCGGGGCGACGTCGCGCCTGCGGCTAGTGCCATCGGCTTTCCCGCTATTCTCAAGACCAACCGACTCGGGTACGACGGCAAGGGCCAGGCGACGGTCGCGGCGGCAGGGTCGCTGGCGAGCGCGTTCGAGGGGCTGGGGGGCGTGGAGTGTATCCTGGAAGAGCGGCTTCGTCTGGAGTGCGAGCTGTCGGTGGTGCTCGCACGAGGCGCGGACGGCGCGCTGGCGGCATTTCCGGCCGGAGAGAACACCCACCGCGACGGGGTTTTGGAAACCACAGTCGTGCCTGCGGGCGTCGAGGAGCGGATCGCACGGGAGGCGGGTGAGCTCGCCCGCGCGGTCGCGACCGCCCTGGACTACGTCGGCGTGCTCGGCGTCGAGCTGTTCGTCGCGAACGGCGGCCGGCTCTACGTCAACGAGATCGCGCCTCGCCCCCACAACAGCGGGCACTACACCCT
>JACDDX010000066.1 GCA_013816685.1 Gemmatimonadales bacterium | reverse complement strand
GTCATGGCAGGCGCCAAGCGCCAGAACTGCGGTAAGGGCGCAGAGGGTGATCGCTTTCATGGATCGTGACTCCTCATCGGACGCTGACGTGTTCCGACGCTGCATGGGTTGCGAGATATGGTCTCACGTTGGCGGACCGGCTGCTAAGGTGGCTCACTCGCTCGTGGCGGCCGTCCAGACAACGACCAGAAAGCGGTCACCGGTTCTCTGGCCACCCGATGAGGAGCCTGCTGGCGAGCGTCACGTGCTCACGTCGGCGCCGGCTTCGTGTCGTCCGGCGTTGCTGCCGGATCCGAGGGTTCGGGATCTCGCGGCTCCGGTAGGCCGTAGGCCCGGAGAATGCCGGCAACCGTTCCGTCGGCGAGTCGGCTGGCCACCGCCCGATTCAGCCGCCGATACAGCTCCCGGTCCCGGTCCCGTCCCGGAGCGCGAGCGCGAAAGTCCACCGGTCCGACTGGGTGAATTCGGGCTCCAGCAGGCTCGCTTGCGGGGCGTGAAACATGCCCGACGGTACCCGACGATAGGGGAAGGCGACCACGCCTACAATGAGCGATTTCTCGTTCACATTCGCCGATTTCCCGGTCAGCATGTCCTGGCTATCCGGTGATGAAGAGACCGGCAATGGCCAGCACCTGCTCCATGGTCAGCGGCTCATCGAACGCTTCGGTGACGGCGGGGGCACCGCCGACGTTGGCGCCGAGGGGGGCCGCATCGACGCCGGCGTGCACCGTGTTTTCCTCTCCGTCGTAGACCGCCTGCGCTTGCGGGGGGAGGCCGCCCGAGTCGTTGTTCGTGATCCAGCCCTTCTGACCACGCAGACGGCGAATCTGCGAGGCGTGCCGTGCCTCCACCGAGTGGATCTGCAGCGCGGCGGTGAGCACGGCGGCGTTGGAGGCGACGTTGCCGGCCTGCCCTTTGTACGCCCGTACGCCCGTGTCTTCGAACGCCTGGGCCAGAGCGAGGAAGGTGGCCTTGTTGGAGAACACGTCGGGAAAGGCCCCCGCGGCGGTGAAGTCGAAGGTCGGCTTGGCGACCGGCGTGCCGCCGAGCGCCGGAATGGTGTTCAGCAGAAACTGGACGTGCGCCGCCTCGTGCTTGCTCACCTGCTCGATCGCGGTCAGCTCCGGGGGCAACAGGGTCGCCGCCACCGACGCCGCGAGTCCGGTGCGGTAGAACTCATCCTCGAGGTACTCGAGCGTGAGGGCGAAGTTGAGCACGTCGATGATGGACGGGGCCGTTGCCTGGGCATACGCGTCCCGGGCGAGGGCGGCGATGGCTACCGGCACGGATGCCATGGCGAGGCCGGCGATGACCGCCGAGCTGGCGCCGCTGCCCTGCCGTATGGCCCCTCGGCGGGAGACGACCCTCGCCATGACGTCGGGCTCGACGGTGTCCAGAATTGAGTGCGTCTGGTCCATGGTGCGGGTCTCCGAAGGCGGACGAGTCACGAGATGACGTTGATGGGCGTCGTGATGAACTGGCCGAGCGCCGAGTCCTGGAGCAGGAAGCCGGCGTCGATCGCCTGATCGAGCCCGGACGGATCCACGACGTCGTCACCGGCGAAGTCCCGGGTGCCCGGCCTGAGCAGGTCTCGGATCGCCGCCGCATGCCGCGCTTCGACCGAGACGATCTTGCCGGCGACGAGCAGATTGTTCACGTCCTTGAGCAGCTTCCCGGCGCCGTTATAGGCCGCGACCCCGCCATCCTCGAACACCTTCGCGGTGCTGAGCACGCTGAATCGGCTCCCGAAGTCCACGTTGGCCCCGGCGAAGTCGACCGCGAGGTCCGGAATTTTCGCGCTGCCGAGCACGCCCGCCAGGAAGTCGCGGTGGATCACCTCGTGGCCCATGATGTCCGTCAGGACCAGTTGTTCCTCGGGAGTGATCCCGGCGTAGAACGCCTGAGCAACCTGCGTGTAGTATGCCGCCTCGAGCTGTTCGAGGGCGTAGGCGTAGTTCAACACTCCCGGATCACTGCTCAGATCGAGGGTGACGCCCTCCGACGGGGGTGGCTCGCTGGGGTTGCCGTTGTCGTTCCCACAGGCTGCGAACATGGTGGGCAAGAGGACCGCGCCGCCCCCGAGGGCGGCGACGCGGAGAAACTCCCGGCGCGTGCCGGCCTCCCAGAGTTGGCGGATGCTCGTGAGCGTGATGCGCTTCGTCCGGTCATCGGGCATGATGATCACTCCCGTGCGTTGTCATCGCGAGGGCTCCTCGACGAAGATGATCGGGCAGTTGATGATGATGCCCGCGGCCGGGAGCCCGCCCAGCGAGGAGTTGCGGGCCCCACCGGGCGTGCCGGGCTCCAGATACCCGTCCGCCAGCAGGTCGATGATGTTGAGTGGCGCGATGACCTCCCGCTTGTCCGAGGTGATCCGATCGCGGATCCCCGCGTCGATGGCGGCCTGCGTCCATTTCACCGGCGTCGCGTCCCACAGCGGACTGTAGAGGACGGCGTCGCAGAACTGGGACGGGTCGCTCGGGTTCGCGCACCCGGCTTGCTCCTGGAAGATGTTGAGCGGATCTCCCTCGCCCAGGATGGCCGACTGGAGGCCCTGGCGGCTCGGGTTGTCGACGCCCGTCGGACCGTTGATGACGGGGATGATCGCTTCTCGCGCCGAGCGAAACGGTTTGTCGTCTCCGGGAAATGGCGTCTCGTTCAAGTTCGGCGTAAACGTCCCCATCTCCAGTGCCGCCAGGTCGTTGTCCGACACGTCCGTGCTGGCGTAAAGGATGGGAAAACCTTCGTAGAAGCCTTTCACTAGTTTCATCGTGACCTGCATCCCTACGGTGTCGATGCTGATCACGCGATCGTGCAGCCCGGTGCTGTTCGCGACGTGGGGCGCGTTGTACACGATGGCGGTGGTCGTATCGCCCGTGGTGTCCAGCGTAAAGACCGGGCTGTAGTTCGCGTCGCCGACGGAGCCTGGCGTCGTGCTGGGGTCCAGCGGGAAGAGTTGCGGGCCCGGCACCAGGTTGCGGGTCGGGCTGAAATCGACGTTGCCCGAGAACTGGACGACCGGGAAGTTGTTCGGGTTGGCTCCGCCGCCGGTCGCGGCGGTGGCCTGCTGCACGGCCTTGGTGCGGAGCGCGTGAACCAGCTTCGGCGTCCAGTTCAGCCCCAGCCGCACCGACTCGTCGATCTTGTTGGACTCGGTGATGATGAAGTACACCGAGTTGCCGGCCATGTCCTCGCCGCGGTACAGGGGCAGCACGGCCGTGGCGGCGACGGTGTCGAGGCTGATGACGCTCGAGAGGTTATTGGGGAGGACCGGTCCAGGCTGGGCACCGCTGGTCCCGTCGGATGGACCGCCGTCGTCACCGCACGCGCCGATGCTCAGTGCCGCGGCGAGAATCAGCAGACCACTCGGTAATGTAGGCATCGGCGTTTCCTCAGGTAGCCACAAGGGTCCGTGCAGGTGCGGTGCTGCCCATCATGGACGCCGGTCGAATTCGCGCGGGCGACCGTCCGGCGCCGGCGGTGAGGCAACCCGTGCATGGCAGGTTAGGCCGCGGAGTGGAGGCGGACAATGCGCGATCTTTCGGCCGGATGCGCCATTTTCACGGTGTGCCGTGAGGCTAGGCGCGTCCGACGACCTGGAGCACGAGCTTTCCGGTGACCGCTCCGACCTCGAGCCGAGCATGGGCCCGCGCGGCCGCCCAGAGCGGGAGGACGGAATCGATGACCGGCCGCAGCAGCCGTCGCTCCAGCAGGGTACGCAGCGCGTCGAGCCGCGGGCGGTCGGGCGCGATGTGGACCGAGTGATGGCTGATATTTCTCAGCAGCGCCTCTGCGGGCGCATACCCGGCCCCGGGCGCGGTGCTCACGATCCGCCCTCGGGCGCGGATCACTCCGATGGAACGGGAGAGTGACGCTCCTCCTTCGGTGTCCAGGACCAGGTCGACCACGCCGTCGGCCGATTCCTCTTGAATGACCCGCGCGATGTCCTCCTCCGCCTCGATGTTGCGAACGGCGCCGAGACCCCGGCCGACGGCCGACGCCCGGCCTGCGCGGCTCAGATAAACCTGGGCGCCGGCCGCGACGGCGATCTGCACCGCGAAGAGCGCCACATCACCGCCGCCAAGGATCAGGACGGTCTCGCCCAATCGTACCGCGGCGCGCTTCACCAGCGCCTCCCAGGCCGTACCCGCCGCAAGGGGAATCCCGGCCACTTCCTCGTGCGAGAGGGTGGCCGGCTTGCGGGCCACGATGGCTGCGGAGACGAGGTGGTACTCCGCGTAGCTTCCATCGCTCACGCAGATCTCGGGCATGTAGAAGACTTCGTCGCCGGCCGCAAAGTCCTCCACCTCCTCACCCACCGCCTCGACGACCCCCGACACGTCGTAGCCGACGATCGCCGGAAGCGAGATCGCCTGCTCGCCGCGGCGGATGCTGCAGTCGACCGGATTCACCGACGTGGCATGGACCCGGACGAGCGCCTGGTGCGGAGCCGGCCGGCGCTTGGGCGTCTCCCGCATCTGCAGGACCTCGGGCCCGCCGAACCGGGTAACCACCATGGCCTTCATTCGACCTCGCGATCATGTCGGATCTCGACTCGTCGGGAGGATTGGTCGGTGCACCAGGCGCGGACAAGAGGGAATTTCTCGTTCCAGCGGCAGATCTGTCGGGGCGTGGCCGGCCAGTCAACCGAGCTCGCGCCACCGCTGTGGGGTCGTTCCGTTCAGCCGACGGAACTGACGGATGAAGTGACCGGTGTCGTCGTAGCCGATGCAGTGCCCCACGTCCTTGACCCGCACGCTCGGGTCCAGCAGCAGGCGCCGGGCCTCTGCCATGCGACGGTGGATGATCCACTGCAGCACCGTGCGTCCGGTCTCACGCCGAACCAGATCGGTCAGGTAGGACGGCGAGCGCGCCACCGCCTTCGCCACGTCCGCGAGGCCGATCGGCGCGCGGAAGCGCCGCTCGATGTAGGTGAACACGCTCAGCAGGATGGGGCGCGCGTGCGGCGAGCTCACCCCCATCTGCACGCGAGCCACCCGTGCGATGTCGATCAGCAGCAGCTTCAGGAGCGCCTGCGCGGCGGCGCTCGACCCGTACTCCCCGTTGCTGACCTCCTCGGCCAGGCTACTCAGTCGCGCGATCCAGCGGGGTCGCTCGGATGGGTCGATGCGGAGAGGCGGCTGCTGCGTGGAGGCCGGAAGTTGCAGAAATGCGTGGAGGAACAACTCGTCGGGTGCGGCGGCGTTCAAGGCGGCCGGTCCGGTCTTGAGCGACTCCGCCCCGAACGCCACGACCCACGCGATCAGACTGTGCTGCCGACCACCGGGTTGGCGGAGCTCCCACGGCGCGACCAGGAACAGATCGCCCGCCTCCGCTCGAAAGCTGCGATCCCCGATCCGCTGATAGCCCGCGCCCGCCTCGACGAAGACGAACTCGAAGCAGTCCGGAAGCGCCAAGTCCTCGGCCGGCGGCGTTACCCCGTCCGCATCCTGACGCTGGACCGCTAGGTGGGGGACGGTCGGGGCCGGGTTCAAAGGGGACGCGAGGAGCATGCTTTGCCTCTGTTATGAGCACGACTCGCTGACCGCGGTTCACACACGGCCCGAGGGTACATTCAACGTAGGAGGAACTGTAGGATTTACAATGCAACAGAATCCGGGTCACGGGAAAGCTGCTGCATGAACCGTCTAGTGCACTTCCATCGCGTGATCTAGACCACCCTAGTCGGGCGCTCCAGGGCGACATGGATCCGCCAGGCGGCAGCCTTCGTTTCTGCGGAGGCAGCCGCGGGTCGGACGTGGGACTTATCCCTCGATGCCGACGCTGCCCCATCGAAGCGAGGTCATCGAATCGTGTTTAGGCGAGGCAGCGCAGTGACGGAATTGCTGCGCCAACGGCTTTTTCGTGACGTCCATTTGGGGGTGCTGCGTGCGGGAGACCGGCTTCCCAGCATTCGGGAGCTTGCCCGGGATCTCGATGCGGATCCGCGAGCGGTGCTGACGGCCTATCACGAGCTGGAGCGGCAGGGGCTGGTGAACGTGCGACCGCGGTCCGGATTCTACCTGGCTGGGGGAGGTCGGACGCCGGGGCAGGGCTCCCGGCGTGAAGCGGACTGGGTCGTCGAGTTGCTGGTCCAGAGTCTGGCGAGCGGCGTGTCAGCGCCGGTGCTGCGACAGCGGCTCCCGGCGTGCCTTGGCGCCGTCCGGCTGCGTGCCGCCTGCGTGGAGTGCAATGCCGATCAGATCGCCTCGCTGGCGGGTGAGCTGCAGGGCGACTACGGCATCGAGGCCGCCGGCATCGAGGTCGGTGATCTGGGCTTGAGCGCCGTTGACCAGGCGCTGGCGGATGCCGATGTCTTGGTCACCACACCTTTTCACATCCCCGAGGTCCAGGCGGCCGCGCAGCGGCTCGGCAGACCGTGGCTCTCCGTTTCGCTCCGCCGGACGTTATTCGCAGAGCTGACGGCAACACCCAACCGCGGCCGCGGGTTCTTCGTGGTCGCCGATCCGCGCTTCGCGGCCAAGCTGCCCCGGTTGTTTGCCTCGACCCGGTCCGTGGAGTGCCCGGTCGCCATGGTTGTCGGCTGGGATGACCTCGACGCGATACCCGAGACCGCGCCGACCTATCTGACGCGTCTCGCGCGCGAGCGCCTCGGCGACTGTCCGCTGACGCGCAGGGTGCGTCCGGTGCGCCGCGTCTTCTCGACCGGGAGCTCGCGACGCATCCTGTCGTTCCTCGTCGCGGCGAATCTCTCCGCGCGACCCGACGCCGGCGTTCCAGCGTAGCCGATCGGGACCGGTCGCGCGCGCGTTCGTTGCCACCGCTCTCACCGAGATCTACTTTAACTGACTGCCGAGCCGTCGTCGTCGCGGCGCTCGCGCTGCACCCGTTGGGGTTTCGCAATCGAGGGCCTGGTGGTCAGACGTCGTACCGCGCTCGCGGACACCCTGAGACAGCGCATCTTCAGCGGGCTGCACCTGGGCACCCTGAGCCCTGGTGACCGACTGCCGAGCGTGCGCGACCTCGCCCGCGAGCTCGAAGCCGACCCGCGGAGCATCCTCACCGCCGTGCGGGAGATCGAGAAGGAGGGCCTGGTCGAGTTGCGCCAGCGCTCGGGCATCTACGTCGCCGAGCACGTCATGACCAGGCCGTCCTCGCCCCGCGAGGCGGACTGGATCGCGGACCTCCTGGTCGAAGGTCTCTCGCACGACGTGTCGGGCCCCCGGTTCGCCGAGCACATTCGACGCTACCTCGACACCGTTCGGATTCGCGTCGCGTGCATCGAGTGCAACCACGATCAGAACGCGCAGCTCTGCGGCGAGCTGCACGACGACTATGGACTCGACGCCCAACCGGTGGATCTGTATGACCTGTTCGCCACCGCCGATGCGGCGGCCGTTGTCCGCCAGGCGGATCTGCTCGTCACCTCCCAGTTTCATGCCAACCAGATCCGGCCGCTGGCCGCCGAGTTGGGCAAGCCGCTGATCATCGCTCCCCTCCAAACGGGTCTTTTCGCAGGGATCGCGGACCTGATGACCAAAGGCCCGGTGTATGTCGTCGTATCGGACGTCCGCTTCGCCGATAAGCTGCGCGACATCTTCAAGTCGAGTCCCGGCGCCGATAATCTGCATCCGCTGGTATTGGGAACCGACGATCTGGGGCAGGTGGGGCGCCTAGGGCAGGTGGGCAGCGACGCGCCGGTCTACGTGACGGACCGTGCGCAGGCGATGCTTCCGGAGCGGTCGCGCTGGAAGCGAGCGCTGCCGCACATCCGGGCGTTTTCTCCGGAGACCGCCCGGCAGCTCTTCTCCTTCATCGTCCGCGCCAACCTGGGCCCATCGGACTCGAAGAACGAGTGACCGTCGCGGGGGCGGATCCGCTCCATTGCCCCTCGTCTCGCCGCCAAGTATTTTCTCGCCATGCAGTTGCCCTATCCCTCCGCGCATCCGTTCCCGCTCATCCTGGCCCCCATGGCCGGGGTGTCCGAGGCGCCGTTCCGCCAGATCTGCCGGCGGATGGGCGCCGACGTCGTGCTGTCGGAGTTCCTCTCCTCGGAGGCCATCCGGCGGCGCATTCGGAACACGCTCGAGGGCGCCGAGTTCGAGGAGGTCGAGCGGCCGATCGGCATCCAGATCTATGGGGCCGACGCGAACGCCATGGCGGAGGCGGCCGGGCTGATCACCGAGCATTACCGCCCGGAGTTCATCGACGTCAACTTCGGCTGTCCCGTGAAGAAGGTGGTACAGC
>JACDDX010000065.1 GCA_013816685.1 Gemmatimonadales bacterium | reverse complement strand
GACGGGGCGGTACGTATACGTACATTCAAACGCAGTACGTATACGTAACAGTCTCCTCTACCCTGGAGCGCGTCATGAACGCCACCGCGTCCACCGGCACCGCCGCGACCAACACCGCCGCGACCAACACCGCCGCGACCACCTCGAATCTTGCGCTGACCATCCTCCTCGTCGCTGACCCGGCGCGGAGCGCCGCGTTCTATCGCGACCTGCTCGGGCTCGAGCCGGCAGAGCAGTCGCCCATCTTCGCGATGTTCGCCCTCCCGTCCGGTGCCGGGATCGGTCTCTGGTCCGCCGCCACCACCGCACCCCCTCCGGCGGCGGCACCCGGCGCGGCCGAGCTGTGCTTCCGGGAGGACGAGGTCGACCGGCTGCACGCAGCGTGGGCGGCGCGGGGGATTCGCATCGCGCAGGCGCCGACGGACATGGATTTCGGCCGTACGTTCGTGGCACTCGATCCGGACGGCCACCGCGTGCGCGTCTTTCGCCCGGCGCCCGAGGAGAGTACGTCGTGAGCAGCCGCGCCAGCGTCGGGAAAGATCGACTCGTTCGTCCGGGGATCGCCACGCGCTACATCGAGCCGAGCCGGAGTCCGGGGTTCGTGCTCTGGCAGGTGGCCATGGTCTGGCAGCGCACGGTTCGCGCGGCGCTCGCTGACGTCGGACTCACACACGCGCAGTTCGCCCTGCTGGCGAGTGCTGGATGGCTGGAGGGCCAGGGCGCCGACCGTGGCGGCGAGCCGGTGACGCAGGCGCTCGTAGCGGCGCACGCGCGCACCGACGCCGTCATGACGTCCGAAGTGCTGCGCACGCTGGAGCGCAAGGTCCTCATCCGCCGTCTTCCCCACCCGACCGACGCTCGCGCGAAACGCATCGCCCTGACGCCGACCGGGCGCCGCCTTGTCCGGCGGGCGGTGGCACTCGTCGAAGCGGCCGACGAGGCGTTCTTCGGCGCGCGCGGTCCGGAGCTCGAGGCACTCGCCCGCCTGCTCTGCGCCGGCGGGAGCTAGTCGCTGTTGACGAACACGCGCGCGCGCCGGGCGGACACGAACACCTGATCACCCTTTCGAAGATCGAGCGCGTCGTACTCCGCGCGCGACACTTCGGCCTCGATCATCTTGCCGTCGTCGGTGCGGTCGAGCTCGATGCGCACCCGCGGGCCGAGCGCACGGATGTGGCGCACGGTCGCGGGCAGCGCGCCGTTGCCGATGCGTTCGCGGACGACTTCGAACTCGTGGGTGCGCACGAACGCCATCGCCTCGCCCTCCTCCACCGAGCCGCCCGGATGGGCCCGCACCGACGACTCGCCGATCTGCACGTGGCCCGCCTCGAATCGGCCGTGAAAGAGGTTCACGTCGCCAAGGAAGCTGTACACGAACGGCGTGGCGGGGTGATCGTAAACCTCTTCCGGCGTGCCGACCTGTTCGATCGCCCCCTCGTTCATCACCACCACCCGGTCGGCCACCTCGAGCGCCTCGTCCTGATCGTGGGTGACGAAGACGCTGGTGATGTGGATGTCGTCGTGCAGCCGGCGAAGCCAGCGGCGGAGCTCCTTCCGCACCCGGGCGTCGAGCGCGCCGAAGGGCTCGTCGAGCAGCAGCAGGTCGGGCTTGACCGCCAGTGCGCGCGCCAGCGCGATCCGCTGGCGCTGGCCGCCAGAGAGCTGCGCCGGATAGCGGTGTCCCAGCCAGTCGAGCTGCACCAGCCCCAGCAGCTCGTGCACCCGGGCGCGGATTTCGTCCTCAGGCGGCCGGATCTTCCGGGGCTGTACCCGGAGCCCGAAGGCGACGTTCTCGAAGACCGTCATATGGCGGAAGAGGGCGTAGTGCTGAAACACGAAGCCAACGCCGCGCTCGCGCACGTCGCGGCGGATCGCGTCCTCGCCGTCGAAGAGCACGTCGCCCGAGTCGGGGGTCTCCAGGCCGGCGATGACGCGAAGCAGCGTCGTCTTGCCCGAGCCCGACGGGCCCAGGAGCGCCACGAGCTCGCCCGAGGCGATGTCGAGGCTCACCTCCTGCAGCGCGGAGAAGGCGCCGAACCGCTTGACCAGATTCCGGACCTGGATCGCCACCGTCAGGTGTCCTCCCGCCGTCGCTCGACCCACCGCTTGGCCGCGAGGGTGACCAGTGCGAGCAGGGTGAGGAGCGAGGCCGCGGCAAAGGCGGCCGTGAAGTTGTACTCGTTGTAGAGGATCTCGACCTGCAGCGGCAGCGTCGTGGTCACGCCGCGGATGTGGCCCGAGACGACCGATACGGCGCCGAACTCGCCCATCGCGCGGGCATTGCAGAGGATCACGCCGTACAGCAGTCCCCACCGGATGTTCGGCAGCGTCACCCGTCGGAAGATCTGCCAGCCGCTGGCGCCAAGCACGCGCGCGGCCTCTTCCTCCTCGGTCCCCTGTTCCTCCATCAGCGGAATCAGCTCGCGCGCCACGAACGGGAAGGTGACGAAGGTCGTGGCCAAGACGATGCCGGGGACGGCGAAGAGGATCCGGATGTCGTGGTCGCGGAGCCAGGGGCCGGCCCAGCCCTGCGCACCGAAGAGCAGGACGAACACCATGCCGGCGATCACCGGTGAGACCGCGAACGGGAGATCGATGAGGGTGACCAGGAGGTTCTTGCCGCGGAAGTTGAACTTGGCGATGGCCCACGACGCGGCGATGCCAAAGCCCAGATTGAGCGGCACCGCGACGGCGGCGGTGAGCAGCGTGAGGCGGACGGCGGCGAGGGTGTCGGGGTCCCGCACCCCGCGGAGAAAGGGGCCGAACCCCTTCGCGAGCGCGCCGGCGAACACCGAGACCAGCGGCACCACGAGGAAGAGCAGCAGGAACACCAGCGCGACGCCGATCAGCGTCCAGCGCACGACGCGCGGCTCGCTGGTCGAGCGGGCGCGCGGGCGCACGGCGATCGAGCGGTCGAGTCCCGCGACGCTGGCGGTCATGCTAGGCCAGCGCCCGGCGGCGGCCGAACCACTGCAGCACGTTGACCAGCAGGAGCAGGCTGAACGACGCCAGCAGCAGCACCACCGCGATCGCGGTCGCGCCGGCATAGTCGTACTGCTCCAGCCGCGTCATGATCAGGAGCGGCGCGATCTCGGTCCGGAACGGCATGTTCCCCGAGATGAAGACGACCGAGCCGTACTCGCCGATGGCACGGGCAAAGGCGAGCGCGAAGCCGGTGAGCAGCGCCGGCGCCACGGCGGGGAAGATCACCCGCCGAAAGGTCTGCCACCGTCCCGCCCCCAGACTCGCCGCCGCCTCCTCGACCTCGGCCTCGAGATCCTGCAGCACCGGCTGCACCGTGCGCACGACGAACGGCAGCCCGATGAAGATCAGCGCTACGACGATCCCGAGCGGAGTGAACGCGACGGTGATGCCGAGTGGGGCGAGTCGGGAGCCGATCCAGCCGTTGGGGGCGTAGAGCGTCGTCAGCGCGATGCCGGCCACCGCGGTTGGCAGCGCGAAGGGCAGATCGACCAGCGCATCCACCAGGGCGAGCCCCGGAAAGCGGTAGCGCGCCAGCACCCAGGCGACCAGCAGACCGAACACCGCATTGATCAGCGCCGCGGCGAGTGCCGCGCCGAAGGTCAGCTTGTACGACGCCAGCACGCGTGGCGCGGTCACCACGTCCCAGAAGCGCGACGGTCCCAGCCCGGCCGACTTGAGGAACAGCGTCGAGAGCGGGAGCAGCACCAGCACGCCCAGGTAGGTGAGCGTGACGCCGAGCGTGAGCCCGAAGCCGGGGAGGACGGTGTGGCGCTTCATCGGTGCGGGCTCACCGGCTGGCGCGATCGCCGTCCAGGCGACCGCCGGGCTGGTAGATCTGGTCGAAGGTGCCGCCGTCGGCGAAGTGGGTCTCCTGCGCCTTCCGCCATCCGCCGAAGGTCTCGTCCACGGTAAAGGTGGAGACCTTCGGGAACTGCGCCGCATATTTCGCCGCGACCGACGCGAGACGCGGACGGTAGAAGTGCTTCGCGGCGATCTCCTGGCCGGCCTCGGTGTAGAGGTAGTCGAGATACGCCCTGGCTACGTCCCCGGTGCCGTGCTTCTTCGCCACCCGGTCCACCACGGCGACTGGTGGCTCGGCCAGGATGGTGGTCGACGGCATCACGATCTCGAACTTGTCGGGACCCAGCTCCTTCACCGCAAGCAGCGCCTCGTTCTCCCACCCGATGAGCACGTCGCCAATGCCGCGCTCGACGAACGTGGTGGTGGAGCCGCGGGCGCCGGCGTCGAGCACCGGCACGTTCCGGTAGATGGCGGTGACCAGCGCCCGGGCCGCGACCGCGTTGCCGCCCTGCTGCCGGAGCGCGTAGCCCCAGGCGGCCAGATAGTTCCAGCGGGCGCCACCCGAGGTCTTGGGGTTAGGGGTAATCACACCGATGCCGGGTCGGGCCAGGTCGGGCCAGTCGGCGATCTTCCTGGGATTGCCCTTCCGCACCAGGAACACGATCGTGCTGGTATACGGCGCGCTGTTGTCGGGCAGCCGCTTCTGCCAGTCCGCCGGCAGCAGCCCCGCCTGCTCGGCGATCATGTCGATGTCATACGCCAGCGCGAGCGTGACGATGTCGGCATCTAGGCCGTCAATGACGGCCCGCGCCTGCTTGCCCGAGCCACCGTGCGACTGGCTCACCGTCACCGTCTGCCCGCTCTTCTGTTTCCAGTACCCGGCGAATGCGGCGTTGTAGGCGGTGTACAGCTCACGGGTGGGATCGTAGGACACGTTGAGAAGCGTGACGGCGCGACCCGGGTCCCGCTGCGCCTCGGCTCGGCACCCCGCGGCGAGCACCCCGAGCGTCGCCAGTCTGATCAGCGGAAGGACGGCGCCCAGCCGGATCACATGTACCCTTCACGTCGGAGCGTCTCGAGTCCGCCGCCGTCCTCCTTGTCCTGCGCCCGACCCGACCGCTCGGCCACATTCCGGAGCCGGCCCGAGCGCAGCTCGACCATGATCTCGGCCGGGTTCCGCGAGGGCGAGCGGATCGGATTGGTGCAGGGCGCGCAGCCCAGCGAGCGATAGCGAGAGCCGTCGCCCTGGTCGTAGTAGAGCGCCACCGTCGGGATCTTCTCGCGCTCGATGTATTCCCAGATGTTGAGCTCGGTCCAGTCGAGCAGCGGATGGATGCGCACGTGCGTCCCCGGCGCGAACTCGGTCTTATACTGATTCCAGAACTCGGGCGGCTGGTCGCCGACGTCCCACAGATTGGCGGCCGAGCGGGGGGAGAAGTAGCGCTCCTTGGAGCGACTGCCCTCTTCGTCGGCGCGGACGCCCGCGATGATGCCGGTGAACGGCTCCCGGCTGGAATCGAGCTCGTACTGCTTCGACGCGTGGTTGAACCGCCACCGCGGCCACTCACCGCTCAGCGTGTTGGTCAGCGCCTCGGTCTTGAGCAGGCCGCAGCAGGTGACCCGGTCCACCGCGCCGTCGGGAAAGGTGCGCCGAGCCGCGAGCGCGTCACGATTCTCGCCATAGATGAGATTGAGTCCCCATTCCTCGACCAGGCAGTCGCGGTAGCGGATCATCTCGGGAATCTTGTACGAAGTGTCGATGTGGATCAGCGGAAACGGCACGTGGCCGTAGAACGCCTTTCGGGCCAGCCACAGCAGCACCGTCGAGTCCTTGCCGATCGACCAGAGCATGCCGAGCTGCTTGAAGCCGTGATAGGCCTCGCGCAGGATGTGGACGCTCCGGCTTTCGAGCTGGTCCAGGTGGTCGGTCGCCACATGGCCGGTTGCGACCGCGCGTGCCGTCAGGGTCATCGTCATGCCACTCCCAGCCGCTCGAGAATCCGGCGGCTCGCCTCGTCCACGGACGTTCCGCGGGTGTCGATGGTCAGTTCAGCCGCCTCCGGCGGCTCGTAGGGATCGTCGAGTCCGGTGAAGCCGGTGATCTCGCCCCGGCGCGCGCGGGCGTAGAGCCCCTTCACGTCACGCCGCTCACACTCCTCGAGCGGTGTCGCGACGTGCACCTCGATGAAGCGGCGGGTCAGGGAGCGCGCAAAGGCACGCGACGCGCGGTAGGGCGAGACGAACGACGCCAGCACGATGACCCCGTGGTGCTCGAGCCGGCTCGCCAGAAAGGCCATCCGCCGGTTGTGCTCGTGGCGATCCTCGCGGGTGAAGCCGGTCGGGAAGACCTCCCGCATCGCGTCGCCGTCGAGCAGCTCGACCCGATGCCCGCGCGCCCGCAGGTCGGTCGCCACCCGGTCGGCGATGGTGCTCTTGCCCGAGCCCGAGAGACCGGTGAGCCAGACGACGGCACCGTCATCGGCCTCGCCGGCCGCGCGCCCTGCGGCGAACGCCTCGTCAAGCACGCCCCGGACGATGCCGCCGCCGCTGATCTCGTAGTCGTCCACCAGCACGAAGCGGCTGGTCGTGGCGAGGTCGTCCACCAGGTCGAGCGCGATCGGCGTCCGGAGCCGGAGCACGCAGTCGGCCACGTCGTGCCGGTCCACCTGCGGCTTGTGCTCGGTGATCCTGAGATCGGACGCGTCGATCACCCGCTCCACCGACTCGAGTCGCGCGGTGACGCGGGCCGTGCCGAGCTTGAGCGCATAGTCGCGGCCCGGGACGAACGCCGCGCGGCCCAGCCAGAAGAGACTCACCGAGAGCCGGGTCGCGGCGTGCGGCGCGGTCTCGCCCTCGCGCGCCGCGACCTGGCCGCGCGCGACGTAGATCTGCTCGTCGAGGGTGAAGCCGGTCGCCTGGCCCGCACGGGCCGAGTGCTGCGGACCGCGGTTGAACGCCTCGATGCTCCGGACCCGGCTCCGCTTGCCCGACGGATGGAACACCACCGTGTCGCCCACCCGGAGCGTCCCGCTCTCGACTGTGCCCGCGACGATCCGCCGGTCGTCACCGCCGGCGGTGAACTTGTAGACGTCCTGCACCGGCATCCGGAACGCGCTGGCGGTCGCCGGCGGCGCGGGACTGAACCCGTCCAGCACCTCGAGCGCCGAGGGGCCTGTGTACCAGGGCATCGCGTCCGAAGGGCCGACGAGGTTGTCGCCGTGGGCGCCGCTCACCGGAATGAACGCGGCTGGCGCCACGCCCACCGCGGCGAGGAACTCCGCGTATTCCTCGAGCAGCGCCTCGAATACCCGCTCCTCGTGGTCCACCAGATCCATCTTGTTGATCAGCACCGCCACCTGGCGGATGCCGAGCATGCCCATGAGGTAGCCGTGGCGGCGGGAGTTTTCCCGGATCCCCTCGCGCGCGTCGATGACCAGGAACGCCGCCTCCGCCCGGGCGGCGCCGCTCACCATGTTCTTCAGAAACTCGATGTGCCCGGGCGCGTCGATAATGACGTACGTCCGCCGGGGCGAGGTGAAGAAGACCCGCGCCGAATCGATGGTGATGCCTTGGGAACGCTCGTCCTTCAGCGCGTCGAGCAGGAAGGCGTACTCGAAGGGTCGCGCCGTCCGGGCGCACAGTTCCCGGATCTGCTCGATCTTGCCTTCGGGCAGCGAGCCGGTATCGGCGAGGAGCCGGCCGATGATGGTGCTCTTGCCATGATCCACATGCCCGGCGACGACGATGTTCATCCGCTCGATCGGGCGGACGTCGTCCTGCACCGGGGCGGGTGCGAAGGCGGGCGCGGCGCTCGTCACGGTCAGGCCGCCGGGAGCTCGGCCATGGCGCCGCCCAGGTCCGCCAGCGACGCGACCGCGCCGATCACGGTTACCATAGGCGACTCGAGCCCATCGCGCTCGGACGCGTCGGCGATGGTCGCCAGCGTCGCCCGGGTCACCCGCTGCGCCGCCGTCGTTGCCGACTGCACGGCCGCGGCCGGTGTGACGGGATCGCGGCCCGCGGCGATGAGCTGCCGCACCACGTCGGCGAGACCGGCCCGCCCCATGAGCACGATCAGCGTATCCGCCCCGGCGACGCCCCTGAGATCGGCGGTCTCGCCGTCGGGACCCGCCTGATGCGCCGTCACCACCGCGAAGGATCGCGCGATGCCCCGCGCCGTCACCGGGATCCCGGCCGCGGCCGGCGCCGCGATCGCGCTCGACACACCGGGGGTCACCGTCACCGTCACACCGGCGGCGCGGCACGCCTCGGTTTCTTCGCTGCCACGCCCGAACACGAACGGGTCGCCCCCCTTGAGCCGGACCACGGTGCGACCGCGGCGGGCGTGCTGGATCAGCAGGCGGTTGATCTCCTCCTGTGGATACGGCGTGTGGCCCGGGCCCTTGCCCGCGTCGATCAGCTCCGCGTCAC
>JACDDX010000064.1 GCA_013816685.1 Gemmatimonadales bacterium | reverse complement strand
AGCAGGCGCTGTTCAAGGTGCGGGTCGGCGGCTGGTCGGAGCGTCGGGCCGCGCAGGAGGCAGTGGCGGGGGTGAAGGCGAAGCTCGGCGGCACGCCCTACGTGGTGGAGGAGCGCTAGCCGTGGCGACGGCGAGCCGTGAGGGTGGCGCCCGCGAAGGTGGGGGAGCCGGCGCGCCAATGCTCCGGCACTGGCGCGAGATCAAGAACCGGCATCGTGATGCGATCCTCTTTTACCGCGTGGGCGACTTCTACGAGATGTTCTACGAGGATGCCGAGCTCGCATCACGGGTACTGGAGCTCACGCTCACGTCGCGCGGCGACGGGGCGCCGCTCGCCGGCGTGCCGGTCAAGGCGGCCGCCGAGTATCTCCGCCAGCTCGTGAGCCAGGGATACCGGGTCGCCATCTGCGAACAGGTGGAAGACCCGAAGCTGGCCAAGGGACTGGTGCGCCGGGAGGTCGTGGAGACCGTCACGCCGGGCGCGCTGCTGCAGGACGGCTGGCTGCCCGGGGGACGCAACAACTGGATCGTGGCGCTCTGTCGCGGCCCCGTCTGTGGACTGGCGGCGGTGGATCTGAGCACCGGTGAATTTGCCCTCGAGTCGCTGAGCGCGGCGGAGCTGGACGACGCGCTTTCACGCCTGAGTCCGGCCGAGATCGTCACGGCCGCGGCCACGGAAGATCCGGGGGCCGTCCCGGGCGAGGGTCCGCTCTACACCATCCGCGAAGCGTGGGAGTTCGACTCCGGGCTCGCGCGCGAAGAACTGGCCCGCCGCTTCGATCTCGCCTCGCTCGACGGACTCGGCGTTGGTGACGGGGACGACGCGGCGGTCGGCGCGGCGGGCGCGCTGCTTCGCTACCTCACCGAGCTGCAGCCGGCCGGACTTCCGCACCTGGGTCGGCCGACGGTGCGCCGGGCCGACGGACATCTCTGGCTCGACGAAATGACCCGAAGAAACCTGGAGCTGGCCGAGCCGCTCCGCGCCGGCGCCCGGGGCTGCACCCTGCTGGAGACGCTCGATGCCACCGTCACTCCCATGGGCGGCCGCCTGCTCCGGCAGTGGCTGGTGTCCCCGCTGGCCGACGTGGAGGCGATCAATCTCCGCCTCGACGCGGTAGAGACCCTGGTCCGGGACAGCCGCGGGCGCGAACGCCTCCGGGAGGCTCTCGACGGTGTGCGCGACCTCGAGCGCCTGGCAGGGCGTGCCGCCGCCGGACGCGCCACCCCGCGCGAGCTCGGCGCGCTGCGCGACTCGTTCCATCGGCTGCCCGACATCGCAGGGGCACTGGCGAGCCTGGCGGCAGCATCGTCGTCCAGCGGAAGCGCCGCGCGACTGTTGACCGAGGCCTCGGAGACGCTCGATCTGCTGCCCGACCTGAATCAACTGCTCACCGCCGCCCTCGAGGACCGGCCGCCGGCCGCGCTCGCCGATGGAGCGGTCATCCGTCGGGGCTACGACCCCGAGCTCGACGAGCTGCGCGGGCTGCGCGACGGCGGCCGCCAGTACATCGCGGCGCTGCAGCAGCGGGAGCGCGAACGCACCGGGATCGGGTCGCTCAAGGTCGGCTTCAACAAGGTCTTCGGCTACTACCTCGAGATCACCCAGTCGCACCTGGGCCGGGTTCCCGCCGACTACGAGCGCCGCCAGACGCTGGCGATGGCCGAGCGCTACGTCACGCCCGAGCTCAAAGAGTACGAGGCCAGGGTGCTGGGCGCGGAAGACCGGATGGGCGTGCGCGAAGCCGAGCTGTTCGGCGCCTTGCGGTCGACGGTGGGTCAGGCGATCGGGCGAATTCAGGAAACGGCCCGGGTGCTGGCCCGGCTCGACGTGTGGGCAGCGCTGGCCGATCGTGCGGTGATCGGGCGCTACGTGCGGCCCGCCGTGCACGATGGCTTCGACCTCGTACTCCGCGAGAGCCGCCATCCGGTGATCGAGCGGCTGATGCCACGGGAAGGGTTCATTCCCAATGATGCCCGCTTCACGCTCAGTGAGCGCGTGGCGCTGGTCACCGGCCCCAACATGGCGGGCAAGTCGACCATTCTGCGGCAAATCGGGCTGTGCGTGGTGCTGGCGCAGATGGGCAGTTTCGTGCCGGCCGCCGAGGCGTCGATCGGGGTGGTGGACCGGCTGTTCACCCGCGTGGGCGCGAGTGACAACCTCGCCCGCGGGCAGTCCACCTTCATGGTGGAGATGAGCGAGACCAGCGCCATCCTTCACAACGCCACCGCCCGCAGTCTCGTCCTGCTGGACGAGATCGGCCGCGGCACGTCGACCTACGATGGGGTGGCGATCGCCTGGGCGGTAACCGAGCATCTGCACGACCGGGTCGGCTGCAAGACGATGTTCGCGACTCATTACCACGAGCTGATGCAACTGCCCGAGCGGCTCCAGCACGCGCGCAACTACAACGTCGCCGTGCGGGAGACCGGCGAGGCCGTGGTTTTTCTGCACCGGCTCGAGCCCGGGGGTACCGACCGAAGCTACGGTGTGCACGTGGCGCAGCTCGCCGGGCTCCCCGCCGCCGTCGTCCGACGCGCCCGCGAGGTCCTTGGCATGCTCGAGGGCGAGCATCGCGTGGTTCCCGGCCGCCCGCCGGCGCCGCCCGATCCCGGTCAGCTGGCGCTCTTCGCCGACCCCCCGCCTCGGCATGCGCTCGTGGACGAGCTCCGCGGTCTGGACGTGGACGGCATGACACCGCGCGAGGCGCTCCATCTGCTGTCCGACCTGCAGCGCCGCGCGGCCGAGGATTAGCCGCGGGCGGACCGGCTGAATAGGTTTCCGCCATGCGCCTTAACGTTTCCCTCACGCTCACCCTTCCGATCGGTCTTGCGGTCTTCGCGCTGGCATGCGATCAGCGCCGGCCCGACGGGACGGTCGGTCTGCCGGTCGAAGGGCCGGGCGCGCGCGGCTCGCAGGCCGACCAGCCGCCGGTCGCGATCAACGCCGTGTCGCCGGTGACCTATCCGGAGGCACTGCTCGAGGAGCGGATCGAGGGCCGGGTACTACTCCGGCTCTTCGCCGACAGCGCGGGGACGGTGGTGGCCGATTCCAGTCGGGTCGCCGAATCGAGCGGTTATCCCGCCCTCGACTCGGCGGCGCTCGTCGCGGCCCCTCGGCTCCGCTTTTCACCCGCGCTGCACGGCGGCTGGCCGGTGGCCGGTCCGTTCATTCAGCCGGTCCAGTTTCGTGTCCCCCGCGGCGGAGCGTGACCGCATGACCCCTCCCCAAGCCCCTCCCCATCAGAGGCCCTACGCTTCGGTGCTCGACACCATCGGGTGGACGCCGCTGATTCGTCTCTCGCGGATGGGCGCGGGGCTGCGGACGCCCATTTACGGCAAGGCCGAGTACGCCAACCCCGGCGGGTCGGTCAAGGACCGGATCGGTCTGGCGATCATCGAGGATGCCGAGGCGCGGGGCGTGCTCAAGCCGGGCGGGACCATCGTCGAGGGAACCAGTGGCAACACCGGCGTGGGGCTCGCGATCGCGGCCGCCATCCGGGGCTACCACTGCATCTTCACGATGCCCGACAAGATGTCGCAGGAGAAGGTGCGCCTGCTCAAGGCCTACGGCGCCGAGGTGGTCATCACCCCGACTGCCGTGCCGCCGGATCATCCCGATCACTATGTGATGAAGGCCAAGCAGATCGTCCGCGACACGCCGGGAGCCGTCCTCGCCGATCAGTTCTACAATCAGGTCAATCCCGACGTCCATTATCGCACCACCGGGCCCGAGCTGTGGGAGCAAACCGACGGGCGCATCACCCATTTCGTCGCGGGCGCGGGTACCGGCGGCACGGTGAGCGGCGCCGGCAAGTATCTCAAGGAGAGAAACCCGGCCATCCACGTCATCGCGGGCGACCCGGTTGGATCGCTCTACACCCAGTACCACCGCACCCGCACCCAGGGGGAGGGACATCCGTACAAGGTCGAAGGGATCGGGGGCGACAAGATCCCCAGCACCATCTGGTTCGACTGGGTGGATGAGTTCCGGCAGGTGCCCGACCGGACCTCGCTGACCTTGGCGCGCCGGCTTGCCCGCGAGGAAGGGATCCTGGCTGGGGGCTCGACCGGGCTGAACCTGGCGATCGCGCTGGAGGTGGCGCGGGAGACCGACGATCCGGACGCCGTGATCGTCACGCTCCTCTGCGACACCGGCGAGCGCTACCTCTCCAAGCAGTTCAACGACGAGTGGATGCAGGAGAACCAGATGCTGGAGGCGCCGCGCGTCACGGTGGAACAGCTGCTCGAGCGCCGGCCGCAGGGCTCTCCGCCGCTGGTCAGCGTCGCCCCGGCGGCGGCGGTGCGGCAGGCGCTCAACCTCATGAGCACGTGGGGCGTGAGCCAGATTCCGGTACTCGACGACGGGACGTCGGTGGGCGGGCTGACGGAGGGGGGATTGATGACCCGCGCGCTCGCGCAGCCGTCACTGCTCGATCGGCCGGTGCGCGAGGTCATGGAGTCGCCCTTTCCCGAGATCGATGCGAGCATGCCCAGCGACCGGGTGGCCTCGACGCTCAACCGCGAGACCCCGGCGGCGCTGGTCCGGAAGGACGGGAAGCTGGTGGGGATCGTGAGCCGCTACGACGTCCTGCAGCAGATGATCGGCACCCGCTGATGCGCGTCACCGTCCTCACCGGCGGCACCTCCTCCGAACGCGACGTGGCGCTCGCGTCAGCGGTCCAGGTGATCGGCGCGCTCCGCGGGCGGGGTCACGACGTGGCGGTGGTGGATACCGCCCGCGGTTATATCCCTGCGGCCGACGAGCCGAGACTCCTGTCGGGCACCGTCGGGGTGATGCCGCCGTCGAGCGAACAGTTGCAGTCGCTGGAACAGGGACTGCTGCTCTCCGGCCTCGCCAATCTGGCGGCGGTGCGGGATGCGGACGTACTCTTTCTGGCGCTCCATGGCGGCCGCGGTGAGGACGGGACCCTCCAGACTCTGCTCGAGATGATCGGCGTCCCCTACACCGGCAGCGGCCGGCTCGGCAGCGGCATGGCGATGGACAAGGACATCTCCAAACGCCTGTTCCGCTTGGCCGGCGTGCCGACCGCCGACTGGGTGATGGCGCCCGCAGCGCGGAACGAGGTGGAGCGCGACTTTGGGTGGCCGGTGGTGGTCAAACCCAGCAAGCAGGGATCGACGGTCGGCTTGAGCGTGGTGAAGGCGGCTGGCGAGTACGAGCCCGCCGTCACCTTGGCCCGCCGCTACGACGACGAGGTGATGATCGAGCGGTTCGTGCCCGGCCGGGAGCTGACGGTGGGCGTGCTGGACGGGGCGCCGCTGGCGGTCGGCGAGATCATCCCGCGCCACGAGATCTTCGACTACGAGTGCAAGTACACCCCCGGCATGAGCGAAGAGATCTTCCCGGCCGACCTGCCGGAGCCGGTCGCGGCCGAGTGTCGGCGTCTGGGCGTGCAAGCGCACGAGTCGCTCAAGCTGGGAGGGTACTCCCGGGTGGACTTTCGCTTGACAGAGTCTGGAGAGATCTTCTGTTTAGAGGTGAATACGCTGCCGGGCATGACTGCGACCAGCCTGCTTCCGCAGTCGGCCCGTGCCGCGGGGATCGAGTTTCCCGACCTGTGCGAACGGATCTGTCGCGCCGCCCGTCCGAGTCGCCTGCCGAAACTTCGTAGCGCGAAACTTTCGTAGGGCGAAACTTTCGTAGCGTTGTTGGTGTCCTGGGGGTAGAGGCATCCGTTCGATGAACCTGTCTTCGTATCAGCGCATGACCCCGTGGGTCGGGCGCATCATCGCGGCCAACGCGGTGGTGCTGCTGCTGCTTATGACCGTGCTGACCTCGCCCGAGCTCGGCGCCGCGCTCGCGTTCTCGCCCGGCAGCGCCCTCGCCCGGCCGTGGACGTTTGTCACCTACATGTTCGTCCACGCCGGGCTGCTGCACCTCTTCTTCAATTCGCTGATGCTGTACGCCTTCGGCCCCGCCGTCGAGAGCCGGATGGGCGGCCGGTCGTTCGCCCTCTACTACCTCTACTGCGGCGTCGGCGCCGCCGTCTTTGCGCTCGGCCTGTCGTCCCTGATGGACGTGCGGCCCTTCATCGGCGCCTCGGGCGCCGTGCTCGGCGTTACGCTCGCCTTTGCGCTCTTCTGGCCCGATGCCGAGCTGTTCGTCTTTCCCATTCCGGTGCCGGTCAAGGCGCGGACACTCGTCATGGTGCTGGTGGCGCTCGATGTCGCCGGCGCGCTGCTCTGGCCCAACAGCGGGACCGCGCACCTGGCCCACGTCGGGGGCGCCGCCTTCGGCTACGTGTTCTTCCGGCTTCAGTCGCTGGGCCGCCGCGCGCCGGCGCGCCCGCCCAGGGCGGTCGAGCGCGTGGTCATGGTGCAGTCGGGGGCGTCCGAGCCCGAACACCGGAGCACGCCGGTCACCCCGATCCGCCCGCGCCGTCAGGCCGACACCAATCCCGTCGCCGCCGAAGTCGATCGCGTTCTCGACAAGATCAGCGAGAAGGGTATCGCGAGTCTGACGGCCGCCGAGCGCCGCTTCCTCGACGAAGTCGCCCGCCAGAAGAAGCAGGACCTTCACTAGTCCTCGCGCTGCCGCATTGACGCGCGCCGTCACATTTCGTATTGTGCCGCGTGCTGATCAACCTGCTGCCTGATTTTTTCGACGTCCTCAGGGCCGGCGATCGCCAGGCGGCCTACCAGCGCTATCGCGACGCCCACCGTCCCATCCTCGACGCCTACTGGCGCAACTACGTGCTCGATCCCGACAGCCCCCACGCCGCCGAAGTCGTTTCGGCCGCGCTGCGCGCAGACCGGAGTGACCTGCACGCGGTGGCCGAATCAGTGGATCTGGTACGGCTGACCGAGGACGCCGTGCTCCGCGCCGAGGAGGTGCTGCAGGTCGATCGCCCGACCGACACCTACCTCATGGTGGGGCTCGGCGGCGCCAACGCGGGCGAGCTGGTCGTCGGGGGCCGGGGCGTCGCGTTCATCTGCGTCGAGCATTTCACCGGCCGGGTGAATCCGGAGACGTACGGGATGGGACTCTCGCCCGACCTGATTCCGGTCTGGGCGGGACACGAGCTGGCGCACGCCGTCCGTTACACCAGTCCCAGCAGCGCCAGCGACATGCACCGGCTGGTGCACGATCTCGGCGGCTACTACGACTACTGGGCCACCGGCAGCCGCGCGACGCTCCGCGAGCTTCTCGTCAACGAAGGCCTCGCCGTGCACGCCGCCCAGGCGGTCGCACCCGGGTTCGATCCCGCCGACTATTTCGGCTACCCCAAGCGTCAGTATCATCGCCTCCGCGAAATGGAGGCGTTTCTTCGTCGCGTGGTCGAGCCCGATCTCGACCGCAGCGGCCTCGGCTTCAGGCTCCGCTTCCTCTCGGGTGGCATGAGTCCGTCGGCCCGACTCGTCGGCGGGCGCGTGATTCCCGAACGGGCGGGGTACTACATCGGCTACCGGATGACCGAGGCGCTGGTCGCTGAGCGCGGGATTGCCGACGCGCTCAGGGCACCGGCGCACGAATTTCAACTCGCCGAAGATCGGGTCCGCGGCATCCAGACCGCCTGAGACTCTGGGTCACTTCCCCACGCAGAAGCTCGCAAAGATCCGGTCCAGCACTTCCTCGACATCCACAGCCCCGAGCATTCCGTCCAACGCGGTGGCTGCGTCACGGACCTGAATGGCAGCGAGCACCGCGTCACCACCATCGCTCAGATGCGGCAGTGCGCCCAGCAGCGCTTCGCGCGCCTGGACCAGCGCCTCGCGATGACGCGCCCGCGTGAGCCCGGGTTCGAGGTCCGCCGGCGACAGCCGATCCCCGAAGACCCGCTCGGCCACCGCGCGTCGAACTGCGTCGAGTCCTTCACCGGTCACGATGGACACCCGGATCCCGCCCGCCCCGTCGTCCTCAGCCAGATCCGCCTTGGTCCGCACCATCGTCACCGTGGCCCTCGACGCCAGCTCGGTCTCATCGGCCTCGAGCGCCCGGCCCGCTTCGGCGCAGAGCAGCACCAGGTCGGCGGCGTCGAGGTAGCGCCGGCTGACCTCGACACCCATCCGGTCCAGCGTGCCGGGCGCTTCCCAGAGGCCGGCCGTGTCGGCCAGCAGGACGGGCCAGCCGAGGAAGTCGGTGTGCGCCTCGATGGAGTCGCGGGTTGTACCGGCGATTTCGCTGACGAGCGCGCGCGCGGTGCCGAGCAGCGCGTTGAACAGCGAGGACTTGCCGGTGTTTGGTCGCCCGGCCAATAC